>JANNJI010000435.1:0-1050 GCA_031405795.1 Gammaproteobacteria bacterium | reverse complement strand
GCCGATCTGCGCGCCCCCTCGCCCCCCTTTTTCAAAGGGGGGGAACAACACACCAATCGCATACAGCGTGATTACACAATGAAAATTTTTCAAACCAACGAAAGTCAGCAGCCTGTAACCTGATGGATGTGATGAATTCCGGTTCGCACGGCGTTTGGCAGGAACGACGAGACGCAGTTGAATTTTGAGTTTTCAACCAGCGGTTAAACAGGCGCGCCGGTTTTTTCTTCCCATATTAATTTCTTGTAATCAAAACCATTTTCAATGGTGGGTTTAATGATCTTAAAGTAAGGCGATAAATCAAAATCACGCGGGGTGTACAGGCTGTGATGGCGGATGTGCAGAATTTCCTGCAGGATCTTTTCACCCTGCGCGTTGATTGACGAGGCGATGGTTTTAATATCCAGCAGAATAGGAAACCGAACGGTTTGAAAGGCCTGCGCAATCAAAGTAGAACACACGGCGCGGGTGGGATCACCGGAGCCCAGTGCCAGCATCCGTCGCCGCCAACGCGTGGGCACGGGTGGCTGCGGTAATAAATAGCGTGCGAGGTCGACGATATTTTTCAGATCATAAGCCTTGCCGACGCTTTGGATCATGAAATTGACGACGGTATCGCGATCAGGGTCCGACAAACCCACCGGTCGGCAGATGCGGGTGTTGAATCCGCCATATTTATCCAAGGGCACGGCGACAACACCGTGTTGTAAATCCGCCTCGATCAACGCCGCTGTTGGCGCTTGATGCTGCCCGGCCATGGCATCACCAATATAGAGTGCTGCATGTGACCAGGTGGATTGGGTTAAATATTTAATTGCGGTGCTGATGCGATGATTGCCTTCCACCAGCAATACGTCACCCGGTCGCAGGCAGGCTTGTAACCGTGCCGGATCGGTAACGGCAAAATGCTGGTAACGGCCAACGGGTTGGTTCAGATAATTTGCCAGGAGGCGGCCGATGGCACGACTTACGCGGTTCATGGAGAAAGATACTTTTAGTTAGGTCCGGCATAATGCGGAGGTGTTATTAATAGCATAGACCGACACTATA
>JANNJI010000434.1:0-2653 GCA_031405795.1 Gammaproteobacteria bacterium | reverse complement strand
GGCTCGATCGTGACGACTGGCACCTGACGATGGCTGGTAGCGACACGAATACCGGTCCGATCGGGTCTTCGATGTTGGCGAACATCAAGTTGATGGCGGCCGACGACCGCCGAATCGAGCCCACCACGGTCAGCCCGCGGTGTTTGCCCACCAGCAGCCGGACCAATTCGTATTGGCCCATGTTGGTGTCCTGATATTCATCCACCAGCAAATAACGAACTTTGTTCTGCCATAGCTCGCGGTATTCCGCATCTTGTTGTAATTGCCAGATCGGTAGCACGATCAAATCATCAAAATCCACGGAGTTATAGGTACGCAGTGCCTGTTGATACTGGGTGTAGGTCGAGGCTGCACGATACGCTTGATCATCCTGCGCCTGCGACAAGGCCTGCGCGGGACTGAGACAATTTTGTTTCCATTGGTTGATCTGTGTCAGGGTTTGTTCGGCCTGTTGGCCGGGGTCGGCATAGGTGCGGCGCATCAATTCCTTGATCAGCGATAACGCGTCGCTTTCATCATAGATCGAAAAACCAGGTTTCAGGCCAAAAGTCTCATACTGCTGCCGGATCATGTTCAGACCCAGGGTGTGAAACGTCGACATGTGGATCGCCTTCACCGTCTTTTTGTCGAGCAGCTTACCGACACGTTCGCGCATTTCACGCGAGGCCTTGTTGGTAAAGGTGACCGCATAGACATTTCCCGGCGGTAAATGCTGGCGCTCGGTCAAGTGCGCGATCTTGTGCGTGAGCACGCGGGTCTTGCCACTGCCCGCGCCCGCTAAGACCAGCAACGGTGAAGTGACATGATTAATCGCGGCACGCTGGGCGGGATTGAGGAGTTCGGACATGGGAGGTGATTGTATAGGGTACGGCGGGAATGTCGATCTTGACTTTTCCCCGTTGCCTTTTATTCAAGGGGCATCGGTCTGTGTAGCGAAATAACGCGTGATGATCTGCTGCGCCTCGGGCAAAGCCTTGGCGATGTCCCAATCACCCGCGGTGATCGACAACATCAAACGATGACACAGCGGTTGCCGTTGTGCAGGCGGGTATTGTGCTAATTTCTCCTGGATACCACGCACGTTGGAGTCAATCAGATAATCAATTTGTTCGGCATATTTCGCTGCATTAACCGTGGCTTGCTGTTGCGCGATCTGCGTGACCAAGTCGGCGCGTAAGCGGGTGGCCTGCGCAACAATCACGGCATTGTGCGATTGCCAATGGTCGCGGGCATGCGCGGCAGGTTGTTGCAAGGGTGCAAAGGTGCTGACACAGTCGCGCAGCAGGGTTTCGGTGGTGCGTTGCTTGGCCAAGACCTTCCCCGCCGCACGTGTCAATTCCGTTGCCTGTTCATAGGCAAGCGGTGGCGCGGCGTCACACTCGACCGGGCCGAGTATGAAAACAGGGCTGAGCAAGATCGCCACAGCCAGGGGGATGCGTTGTTGATTCATTGGCTGCACAGTGTACGTAGTCGCTTTTAATAGCACAACCTGCGAAGTACCCTGGTTGAAAAATAATGGCGAGAGCGGCGTGATGGCCATTTGCATCACCTGGGGCATACGCTAGACTGTAAAACATTGATCGCATAGTAACAAAAAAATGGCTCTTCCCTCCCCCATGCAGGCGGGCAGTTTAGCATAGCCTCATTACTAAGAGATAAATATGGCAGCGCTGAGCGAGGCAAACAAATATACTTTGTATGGCGCATTCTTTGGTGCTTGTTTTCCGCTGGGCTCGATCCTGTTCCTATATATTATCGGCGACTTGGGCGAGACACACGGTTTCGTCCAGTTGGTATCGGCTGCGCATCGGAATACCTTGTTATACGTGATCGACACGGCACCGCTTTTTCTCGGCTTGTTTGCCCGCCTTGCCGGGTTGCGCCAAGAACGGCTACATCGCTTTTCCGATTCTCTGGAACAGCAGGTGGGCGAAAAAACGCGGTCGTTAGAACTCGCCTTGGAGAGCGAGCGTAAGGCCAAGGATGTGAGTGCGCATCTGGCAGAGCACGATCCTGTGACCGGGTTACTGAATCGTCGCCGTTTTCATAAAGAACTCGACCGTTGGCTACTGTATGCACAACGTTATCACCGTGTTGGGACGTTAATATTCATCGACCTCGATAATTTCAAATACGTCAATGACACCTATGGTCATAGCACTGGAGATGAGTTGCTGTGCCATGTCTCTTCGCTGTTGACAGACCACTTGCGCACTACCGATTTTATTGCGCGCTGGGGCGGTGACGAGTTCGCACTACTACTTCCGGAAACCATCGATAAAGATGCAACCGAGGTCGCGAATAAGTTGCTGGAAATATTCATGCGTAACCCGCTGATCGTGCACGGGCAAAAGGTGCGCTCGTCCGCGAGTATCGGCTTGGCATATTTCCCGGCCCATGCGACCAATGCATCCGATTTGGTCAACTATGCCGATGCCGCCATGTACGAAGCGAAGCAGAGCGGTCGCGCCTGTTGGCGGTTGTATTCTGCTTCTGACGGTGAGACGCAGCGTATCCAGGAACACGTGCAATGGGAGGCGCGTATTCGGTGCGCGTTGGAAAACGATCAGTTTATTTTGTTTTACCAGCCGGTAATTGATGTTGTATCGCGTAAGACCTATGCATACGAAGCGTTATTACGCATGGAAGATCG
>JANNJI010000433.1:0-2935 GCA_031405795.1 Gammaproteobacteria bacterium | reverse complement strand
ACCGAGGCGCTGAAGGCGGCTGCTAATGCGGTGGATATCGACAGCAAACAAAGCATTGATCTGACACAGTACAACCGCCTGTTCATCGCCCACGATCCATCAACGAATTTTTGCAGTGGTGCAATTGGACAGAGCGGGTTGGGCGGCTCTTGTATGACGAAGAATACTTCGCATGGTGCCGTAAACGCATCAACAGACTGGGACAGTTGGAGTGGGTCTATCTCACTTGAGGTCCGCATCGGAATCGCCATGCATGAGGCGGGGCACAGCCTCGGGCTGGGGCATGCGGACATGCTGAGGTTTCCCGATTTATCTCGCATTGGACCAATTGGCAGCTTGCCGCCGTCAGTGGGATATGGCGACGGCTACGATGTAATGGGCTTTGACCTTCGTGGGCACTTTAATGCGCATCATCAATTTCAACTCGGCTGGCTCACACCAGACAATGTCATCAACGTTAATAACAATGTCAACGGCTCGTCGTACCTCATCGAACCCATCTCGAAACCGATGAGCAGCCCGACAGCCAAGAAGGCTCTGCGTGTGTTTCGAGGCGTGGACACTTCGCGCATTGTGCGGACAGACCCAAACAGTATATATAAAGATTATTTGTGGGTCGAAACGCGCAGCAACGCAGGTTAAGATGCATTGAATCCCACAGGCGTTTCCACTGCATGGGGAAATGCATTGATCCATCACGAAGTAGCGGGGCGAGGAGCTCACCACGCATCTTCAGGTACCTTGCTGGTGGACATGGTGCCCGGGGGTAATTCGAACGATGCGCCGCTCCTGTTGAATCAGGAATTCTATGATCCTTACGGTAAAATCTATATCTATAACGCAGGCGCTATCAATGACAACCTCAATGTCAGTGTTGTGTACGCGAAATTCGATACCGACACCGATGGATTACCCGATGCGGTCGAACCCTCTTACGGCGCAAACCCGACGCTGGAAGATACCGATGGTGATGGGCTCACTGATCTGTGGGAGATTTGTTATGACGGCGATTGCAGCAGCTATTCGCCGTATCCGATAGGCCGTGATTTACACCCTGACTCACCAGACACGGACGGTGATGGCATGCTGGACAAAGCCGAGGTTGAAAAAGGCTTCAGTCCCATCGTCCCCGGACAACCCCCCACCATCACAGAATTTACCCCGGCCAGCGGAAATGCAGGGACATTTATTGTCATCACCGGAACGAACTTTCCAAGCCGAGGTGCCAGTGAAAATGTTTCTATTTCATTCCATCCTGGCATTCCCGCTCTAGTTTTTCAGCCGTTGGGTAGTTCACAGATATTAGTGAGGGTACCTGTTGGTGCCACCACCGGTCCTATTACGATCTCGACGTTCTGGGGTTCGGCGACGAGCACGGCCGCGTTTGTTATCGAACAACCGCCGACCATCACCTCCATCAATCCCACGGGCGCGCCACCGGGCACACTGGTTGAGATCAGCGGAACGAACTTTATTCCTGGGGGCGGAACAACCGTGACACTCAACGGTACACCAACGGTGTCGTCGTTATCGGGTGACTATAGATTGTATTTCTTTGTTCCCACTGGCGCGACAACAGGAAAAATCAAAGTCACCACGGTCTACGGCAGTGTGGACAGTCTGACGGATTTCATCGTGCCACCACCGCCGGTATGTCTCCCGTACACGCAAGTGCTCACCCTTGGCGACGGCACCGGTCCGACTAACGAAGAGGTCAAGGTCACGTTCTTCGGGCAAATTGCAAATGCCGCTGCGTTCACGACAAACCCAACGACCAGTCGGGTGCTCAAGGTCTGTCCCGACACCCAAGTGCAGTATGCCGCCACCGCCACCAAGGGCACGCTTGTGTGCAGCATCAACAACAATCGATCACAGCCCAACGGCACGCTACGCATCAATGATAAGTTGACGTGCAGCAATCGTTCCGGCGGCGGCGGGCAAGATGTCGATACGTTTTATGTGAAACCACAATGATGAAAAATTCCGGGCACAAGGAGGTGCCGGATTTTTACGGAAGGGCATTACACAACGTTGTTATTTACAAATGAAATAGGAGAATGTTATGAAATATTCAAACACTTTAACCTTTGGCGCGTTGCTTGGATGCTGGATCTTTGCATCGACGGCAACAGCAGCGATGTATAGCGTTGATGCTAATGCACCGGTGGTAAAGTTACGAAAGAGTTGTACGGAATCGAACGCAATCTTAAAGAACTGTTTTGACACCGTCGACAGCTTGAATACCTGGGTCAATGGAACACGACAACCGAATGCATCCATACCGCTCTTGGTTGAAATCGGTCCGGGCACTTTTTCTGATCAAGAGCTGGTGTGCAGTGCGAGCCATTTAACTTTCCGTGGGTCGGGGCAGGGAAAAACAAAATTAAATCACGGGGTTTTGCCTGCAAACATCACTTCACTTTCCGCTGGATTGAAAGGACGTGGCTGCAACGAGTTAAGCGTTGAAAATTTAACGCTTGAAGGATTCTGGGGGGTGTTATGGGAAGGATCGGGAAGCTCAACGTGGATCAATGTCACGGTGCGCGGAATTAGTTATGGGTGGTGGGATAATCCCTGCATGGGACAAGCCGGAGGGAAACACTACTGGTTCGGCAGTCGCATCATTGCTGATCCGGCCAGTTTCGGTTATCCCACAGCACTTGTGAAAGGTTATGGCATCAACTGTGGCCAAAGCTGGTTTTTTGGAAGTGAAATATTGGCTGTAGGAGGTGATGCCGGACCCAAGGGGCTCTACGTGAACCACGGTGAAGCGCATATGTATGGTGGCGCGCTTCGCGCCGTGCTAAATCCAGGTCAAACTGCTGGGTCTCCTGGGCTGACCGGTATGGCACAGGAAGAAGGGGCAGGCCTCTTTGCAGCGCTTGCTGCCAATAATGGCAGCGTGCATATCCATGGGACGGGGATTGATGTTATC
>JANNJI010000432.1:0-1093 GCA_031405795.1 Gammaproteobacteria bacterium | reverse complement strand
TGGTGGCGTGGGGTGATGATGCCAACTTTGTCGTCAGTGTCGGCGGTTTTCATCCCGCCTTTACCGCACCACCACTGCCGTTTCCTGAACCGCGCCGCATTGCGATCAGTATTTTGAATACCGATTTCGCGCGTATCCGTGTCGAGGGTTATTTTGCAGTGACCTCGAACACAGTACAGTTTGGCGCGAGCGTGGAACTGTATTTTGGTGTGAGTGCATTTAACATTGATGGCCACCTGGCGTTTGACGCGTTGTTTCAGTTCTCGCCGTTTTATTTCATCATCACCATTTCCGCGTCATTGTCGGTCAAGGTCTTTGGTATTGGATTATTCAGTGTACGTTTCCGCGGTTCGTTGGAAGGACCGACACCATGGCGGGTTGCCGGTACCGGTTCTATCTCGCTGTTGTTCTTTGACATTGATGTTGATTTCAGTCACACCTGGGGCGAAGAGGCCCAGACCAGTCTGCCACCGATCAAAGTGGTGCCGCTGGTGGTGGCGGAATTCGAAAAATTGGAAAATTGGAAGGCCAAACTTCCCGCCAGCAACAAATTGTATGTGTCATTACGCAAGATCAACGCAACGACGGATCTGGTGCTGCATCCGATTGGTACTTTACAGATCAGTCAGCGTGCGTTCCCGCTGGATTTACAACTCGACAAGATCGGCAATCAAAAACCCGAAGATGCCAATTATTTTACTGTTGCGGTTAGCTCTACGGGACTCAGCAAAACAGGGGACCTCAACGAATCGTTTGCGATGGCGCAATTCAAGAACATGGATGATTCGCAGAAACTCAGCAGTCCCGCGTATGAAAAGTGGAAGGCCGGGCTGGAACTCTCTGCCAGTACCGCGCAGGCTAACACCAGTCTTGCGGTCAAACGCGTAGTGCGGTATGAAAAAATCATCATCGATACCAACTACAAACGTTTTGTTAAACCGCTGTTTGTCTGGTTCGCCAATTTGTTTGGTTTGTTCTTAAATGGCAATGCCGTTAGCAAGTCCACCCTGTCGCAGCATTATTTACAACAAAAACAACCGTTCACGGACAAGGTGGTGATTCAATCGGACATCTGGGTTGTCGCCGCCAGTGC
>JANNJI010000431.1:0-1762 GCA_031405795.1 Gammaproteobacteria bacterium | reverse complement strand
CGGAATAAATGCGTCGACAACATCAATTCATCCAGACCATGCCGCGCCAACACCCAGCTGATGTACATCAAACAAGAAAAAGTAACTCGCCTACGGACGAAACAGGAATTACACTCCGCACATGCGAACTGTCAGTCATTTTTTTCGTTTGATGTACATCAGCTGGGTGTTGGCGCGGCATGGTCTGGATGAATTGATGTTGTCGACGCATTTATTCCGACCATTGCGCTGGCTGCGGTTTGTTATCCCGTGGTTGTGGTTGCGCCGGGAGCGGTTGCCGCGCGGAGTGCGGATTCGCCGGGCACTGGAGGACTTGGGGCCGATCTTTGTGAAGTTTGGTCAGATCCTTTCCACCCGCCGTGATTTGTTGCCGGATGATATTGCGCTGGAATTGGCGTCGTTGCAGGATCAAGTGCCGCCGTTTGCCGATGCAACGGCGCTGGCAATTATCGAGCGGGCGTTGGGTAAGCCGGTGCAGATTTTATTTAAAGAATTTGAGGTCACGCCTTTTGCTTCGGCATCGGTAGCACAAGTGCATGGTGCGGTGATGCAGGATGGTACGCAGGTGATCGTCAAGGTCTTGCGGCCAAATATTGCTCCGACCATTCAGCGTGACATCGGCCTGCTCTATGCAATCGCCGATAACGTGGCACGTTACTGGGAAGGCGGTCAACGGTTGCGGCCGCGTGAGGTCGTCGCCGAATTCGAAAAAACCATTTTCGATGAACTGGATTTGATGCGCGAGGCAGGCAATGCCTCGCAGTTGCGGCGCAATTTTAGCGGTTCTGACAAGTTGTATGTCCCCGAGGTGTATTGGGATTTGACGCGGCGTGAGGTGATGGTCATGGAGCGTATCCATGGCATACCGATAGGCCAGACAGAGGAATTGCGCCGTGCCGGGATTGATATGCAGGCCTTGGCGGAGGCGGGCGTGGAGATTTTTTTCACCCAGGTGTTTCGCGACAGTTTCTTTCATGCGGATATGCATCCGGGTAATATCTTTGTCTCCACCGAAGGCAAATACATTGCGGTGGATTTTGGCATCATGGGTAGCCTCAATCCGGCCGATCTGCGTTATCTGGCGGAAAATTTCCTCGCATTTTTCAAGCGCGATTATCGCCGGGTGGCGCAGTTGCATCTGGATTCCGGTTGGGTACCCAAGGATACGCCGGTGAATGAATTTGAGGCCGCGATTCGTACTGTGTGTGAGCCGATCTTCGACAAACCGTTAAAAGAAATTTCCTTCGGGCAGTTTTTAATTCGCCTGTTTCAGGTTGCCCGTCGCTTTAACATGGAGGTGCAACCGCAGCTGGTGTTGTTACAAAAAACCTTGTTGAATATCGAAGGTCTCGGTCGGCAGTTGTATCCTGATTTGGATTTATGGAAAACCGCCAAACCGTTTCTGGAGCGTTGGATGGCGGAACAGATAGGGCCAGGCGCTTTGTGGCGGCATTTGCGCGAGAACGTGCCGTTGTGGACTGAACGCTTACCGAAGTTACCGGGTCTTTTTTATGATGTGCTTGAGAAGGCGCGACGTGGCGAGTTGCAACTGCAAATCCAGGCCGAGCAACTGCAAACTATTAAAGAAGAAATCCGTTCGGCCAATCGGCGTACCTATGGGGCGATTGTCGGCAGTGCGATGCTGATTGCGGCCAGCCTGTTGGCAGCATTTGATGGTTATGAGCAAACTATGTTAGGTTCGATCCCGTTGCTCTCATGGTTATTAGGGTTTACGGGTATTGTTGTGTTAGTGGCCGCCTGG
>JANNJI010000430.1:0-1257 GCA_031405795.1 Gammaproteobacteria bacterium | reverse complement strand
GGGGGATTAAGGGGGATTTGTATACCAGGACTTCGGAACTAAATATAGACACAAACACATCATGACAAACTAGGAGCATAATGCATTGCGCGTGTGGGCGGCAGCAAATCAGAAAGGTGGCGTCGGTAAAACCACCACCATCGTTTCCCTGGCGGGCTTACTGAGTCGTCAGGGTAAACGTGTGTTGCTGATTGATCTGGATCCGCATGGCTCATTAACCGCGTATTTCGGTTTTGATCCAGACACCCAGGAGCCGAGCCTCTATCATTTATTTCAGAATCCGCCGCTGGATGTAAAACGCATTATTTTTAATACCAAGCTTGATTCCATCAAACTCATTCCTGCTTCAACCGCGATTGCGACATTGGATCGGCAATTAGGTACTCAGGAAGGCAAAGGACTGGTAATTCGGCGCGCGTTAGTTTCGTGTTTTGATGACTATGATTATTGCCTGATTGATTGTCCACCCATCCTGGGGGTGTTGATGGTGAATGCTTTAGCGGCGGCAGAGCATTTACTTATTCCTGTACAAACGGAATTTCTCGCCATCAAGGGACTGGAACGCATGATGCGTACCTTGCAAATGATCATGAAGTCACGCCAGTCTCCACTTGTCTACACGGTGGTTGGAACGATGTTTGATCGGCGCACGCGTGCGGCATTGGACAGTTTGCAGATATTGCGCGAGAAATATGGTGACAAGTTATGGGGGTCGGTGATCCCGCTGGATACCCGGTTTCGTGAGGCAAGCAGCAAAGGTCTGCCAATTGCCTATGTCGCACCAGCAAGTCGTGGTGCCTTGGCCTATGCTGCACTCATCCAAACGCTTACCGGCGAGGCGACCGAGACAGCCGTCATACAACCCGGGGTGCCGGTGACATGAGTGATGCGTCAAAGAAACTCGTAGAACAGCAGCTCGCGCTGGCTAATTTTTTTGATGCATTAATGTTAGACGTGCAAGCGTATGCAAACCAGGATAGGGCGGCCACTCCCGTTGTTGTTGATCTGCCTGAGGCAAACATACCTGCCATCAGTAACCCCACCACGCTACCCGCCGCTACCCCTGTGATCGCGCCCAGCACATTAATTGCAGAACCTTCATCGTCACTCAATCTGTTTGCGCCATTGCCATCTATCGCCGTACCGCCGCAATTAAAAGCGGCCGATGTCATTCAACCAGGACCGGCGAGCGCTGTTCGAGCACCTCGCAGGCTGGCAGCTAGTCGCGCACGACCCCAGCGTTCGCGACGACACGTC
>JANNJI010000429.1:0-1826 GCA_031405795.1 Gammaproteobacteria bacterium | reverse complement strand
ACCCGCAACTGGGATCACATCACCACCGTGCATTTGAATCCGGAAAAAGGTAAATCATCACAACCTGCCATGGCGGTGGCAGCGTAATGAGAACAGGCGACAACTACGTTGACAATTACCGAAAGAGAAATGAAAAATAATGCAAAAGAAGATTTAAAGGATATGCAAGAAGTCAAAAAACAGAAAGAAGAACAAGAACTCTCCAAGGAAGATATGGCCACTTGGGAGCCTGGAAATGGCGTAAAGAAAAAAGAGAAAAATAAAAGTGACATATGAAGTCAAATTCAGCAAGAAGGCGGAAAAAGCGTATAAAATTACCGGGTGACATTTCAAAGAGGATCACATGTTCAACATATCCAGTATCTATCCACGAAAAAATGGTTACCGATTTGACTTTGATTATTATCTGAATACCCACATGCCAATGTCGATAGGCAGGCTTTCCGGGGCAAAAGGATTTAAAGGGGTTTCTGTTGAACGCGGTGTCAGTATTAATGATCCGAAAATTGAATCATCCTATGTGGCGATGTGCCACTATTACTTTGACTCACTGGAAAATTTCATGGCGGCATTTACGCCGCATGCGGCAGAGTTGCAGGGCGACATAAAGAATTACACGGATATCGAGCCGATTATTCAAATAAATTCCGTAGAAATAACCCGCAGCCGATAGCAAGATGACGGGGTATTAATTAAAATATACGTTTACACTGTTATATTAACCGGAGAGCATGTTGGCGACACCCGGACGGTTTCTTGATCAGTTCACCACTATTCTGCTCGACATGAACAGTACCTTCATGTTCGGCGAGGATCGCTTCGGCGCTGACGAGGATTTTTTTGCGACATATGAGCAATTCGGTGGCGTCAACTTGGATCGGCCTAGCGTCAATGCAGCAATTCGCCGTTGTTACACCGCCATGTCACAGGAGTACGAAGATCCGCTAAAGATAGATGATTTCCCGTCGTTGCGCGAAGGTCTTGAGCGTTACACAACAGTAGAGAACACAGAGCTGGCTTTACTCGAGGCAGTGTTTGCCTCTCATGAGTTGGGTCACATTCCCGATGCCTAAGAGACCTTGATATAAGGATGGGGGCATTAACACGTTTCGCATAGTCATTTTTTATCAACAAAGGAGACAACGATGAAAAGAACGATGTTACTCAGTGTCGCGGCAGGTGTGGTGTTATTTGTCTGGGGTTTTGTGTCATGGGCGGTACTGCCCTGGCACAACAGTGCGGCCAATAAATTTGTCAATGAAGCGGCCATCTCACAGGCGCTCAAAGACAATGCGCCACAAGCAGGGGTGTATTTTTTACCGTTCTCTGAACAAGATCATGGGCCCAATCAGGTAGGGGCGTTTGCCAATGTGTTGCCGCAGGGCACAGCGATGAACATGGGCAAACAAATGGCGACGGCGTTGCTGACCAACATTATCTCGGCCTTGCTGGTGTTGGTGTTATTGAGTACCACCCAGGGTTTAACCTATTGGACTAAGGTCGGATTTTTCGCCCTGACAGGGTTAATCATTGGTTTTGTCAGTCATGCGCCGTATTGGAATTGGTTTGGTTTTTCCACTGTGTATGTCGCGGTGATGATCCTGGATATTCTGATTGGCTGGACATTGGCCGGGCTTGCGATAGCCAAATTTAGCAAGTAGGGGCGGGTTCTAAACCCGCCCATTCAGCCAATGGCATCGTCAGCAGCGGCGGGATTTTATTTTGCGCGAATTCCCAACGGGTTATTGGGATCGACATTGGCCTGAAACGGTTTTTTGCGGTCGATGTCCGTGAGCTGATAGACCTTGCCGATCCAGTTGTTGATC
>JANNJI010000428.1:0-2196 GCA_031405795.1 Gammaproteobacteria bacterium | reverse complement strand
CCGTCCGGGAAGAAACGCGCTGCGCGTGGTGTACACAATGGACGCCGCAGGGGAAATTTTGCCGTAACTGTGGTTGCGGTCTCGTCCCCTTCAATCATTACGGTGCGGCCCGCATGCTCAAGAACGCGGGGGTCGATCAATTATCACTACCGCAACGCCTGGCCGAACTTGATCCGGATCAGATCGCCAACTTTCAGCGTCTTTATCAAAACCACCTGGCTATCGTCCTGAATCGCACCGAAGAGTTGCGTCTGTGTGAAACACAGTTAGTCCTGCGTGGCCACACGGATCGGCTTGAAGAGCAATTGATAAAACGCCTGCCACTGGATGAAATCTCTCAAAAAGAATTACGTCCGGGACCACAAGGTCCTTTTACTAATCAACCTGAGCGAATTAAAGAAATTGCGGAGCAAAGTCCCATCGAGACGACGCGAATACTCGCCTCCCTGGCGTGGATACGCTGCACAGATTTTGTTGGAGACCAGCAAACAGCAACACATTACATTAATATCGCAAAAAACGCGCTTGCACATGAAGATGAAACAATTAGCCTTGAAGCCGCGCTAGCCCTCGCGCATTGGCGAAATGCCATCCCACCCATCAGTCATTGGGTAGACTGGCGACGTGTGGCGGAGATAGGCAGAAAACATTTGACCCAGCCTCGCACCAAACATTGGGCAGCCGCCGCGGCAACCACCGTGGTGTTTACCGGTAAACTGGAAGACAAAAACCTGTTGGCACAAATTGGCAAAGCCAATGCCTTACTCGAAGAGGCCAAAACATCCACTGACCCCGACTTGGTGTTTACTGCCGCCCTACGTACTGCCGATGTTGATCTGATTGCAACCTACATTCATAGCAACGACCAGCGGCAAGCTGCCACCGCCATCATTGCGTTGGCGATGAGCCAGGCCACCCTGCTTGCGCCGCTGATTGAAAACGGCGCCGATGGTCTTGTGCTTACTGTGCTGCGAACATTAAAAAGTCCGATCAATCACCCACTGCTCCCCGCGCTGCTTTCACGCATTAATACCGCCAACAAAGAAATTAAAACATTAATCTTTGACCGGGTTCATCAACAACTTGATCAATCCCAGGTGCTTGCTTTAATCAAGACATGTCAAGCAAAGCATGATCATGAATTATTCGACTTGCTGCTTCCCGAATTTTTTTCAAGCGCACCGGAGGAAATAGTCCAGGCGGCTGCCCAACTGGACCGGTTCGAGGCAAGCAGCAAACAATGGAAGCAGGCCGTTGAAAAATCCGCGCTACCGCAAAGCGCGATACGGGAATTTACCCGCGGGCAAATAGCCGATCGGCTAAAACTGTTCGCCGAACTGGTTAACAAGATGGAGCGCGAAAAAGGTAAGTGCGCTAGCGTATTTTACCAACCACTGGTAAAGATGGTATTGGAACACGATGATATGACTGTCGTCGAAATCGCCACTAAAACCTTGCGTTATCATAATAAACATAATCAACACGATGCATTTCGGTTTACTCAAAAAGATATCATTGCTGTCTACCAGGATATCAATGAATTTACTGCTCGCCTGACTCGTCTGGTGTCCAATGAAACATTTATACGGAACATATCGATTGAGGAATGGGTCACCGAACTTCTAGAAAGTTATAATCCGGCGGTTGATGATGTGTTTGCGAACACCAGGAAAGACCTGCTTGAATTGTTTTTAACCGCGTTACTAACAGCCCTGCGGAGCGATCACCGGAAATTTTTTCGTGCTGCCACAGCAAAAACAATGCATGCCAAACATACCACTCCGGAGTTTCGTGCGCGATTATTGCCCGGTTTAAAAAGCGTTATGTCCACACCAGGCCTCGACTACGACATCACTTATCATATCGAAAAAGCCGTGGAACGCTTGACCGCTCTATAGTGGCCGCTCCAGCCCCATACTGCGCCTTGTTTGCGTCTCGCCCTTGTTAAGGCTCTCTTTCCTACTGCATTTTTCTGTGACGTCCTCGACGGTCGCTATGTGTGGTACCGGACAGACGACCAAAAAGTTCATTTGTATTCTCTCACGCATCGACCCGTTGCCAGCTAACGTGCAGCGTGTCGGGACGTAAGGTTGGCAGGTAACTGCCGATTATTATTCGACAATTGAGGGATACAAAATGAATTGGCATCGTGTTGAAAGCGACTGGAAACAGCTCAAGGGAAAAGCCAAGGAACAG
>JANNJI010000427.1:0-1847 GCA_031405795.1 Gammaproteobacteria bacterium | reverse complement strand
CAAGACTTCAAATCCGCGCATGACATGTTGGTAGGTGAGAGTTTCGGTGACGGTGCCATCTGGATTGCGGGTCCGCGTTGCAATCGGAATTGCTTGGCCGGTGCTGATCGAGGCCCAGCTGCCCTCGGCGACTTTCATTTGTTGCATACTGGGGGCGTCAGTGCGTTGTTGGGTTTGCGTGCGGCGGGTTTCGTATTTGATCTTGCCAGTGTCTATAGATACCGCTGCACCAGGGGCAGGATTCGTTGGTGGTGTGCTGCCAACACCGACACTGACATCACCGGCCTGCACCTGTACCTGACTTTGCTCGGCTTGTTGTAGTTGTTCCAGTTGATGCGACATTGCCACGGTAATGAGGACTTGTTTGAGGGAAGTATCAATGTCAGCCAACAGGCGTTTTATTTCCTCGATATTTTCCGGCGTGCTTTTGATTATTAATTTATAGCCGGTCCCCGTGAGCATCCCGCCTTGGGCGATAAAGGGTTGCAGAACCGGGATGACTTCGGTGCTGGTGCGGTTGTGCAGTTGAATGGTTTCAATCTCAAGCTCTGCGTGCGCGGCAGGCAGCCACAGTGTGGTCAAAATAAAAATAAGTCGAGTAAAAGTATGTTTCATATTAAATGTACAGGCGTCGAAATTCAGTGTATTGGCGGCTATGATTCCACGCCTCATCAAAAAATTGCAAGTGTTCAGCGACGTTTAATGGCGCATTAAAATTGGCAATCCCTGCATAGTGGCTGGCCATGGTGCGGTATACCATGCCGCGACGATCCGCCAGCAGAAATGCCGCGGGGTTTTTACTATAATCCTCGTGGGTTTTACGCAACTCCATGTAACTGGTTAGGTGACGTGATAACTGAATTAACCGATGGCCGTTTTTATTCACATAATCCGGTTCCGTAACCAGGATACGCACGCGAGTGTGATTGCCTTTTAACACAAAGGCTTTGATGGCATCGGCAAAATCGGCATTGTCATAGAGGCGCGGCTCAAGGTCGTGGCTGAAGATGTCGATGTGCAGGTGCGCTTGTTGTACCATTGCCAGTGCCACCTGCTGATTGTCTTGCGAGCTTTGCAAGACGACATCCTCGCTTAACTCACCGAGGCGATATTGTGCCAGTTCCAACATTGCTTACTACTCCTTGCAACTTTTAACCCGCGTTTATCTCAGTATAGATAAAGAATTTACTTCAAGCGATAGATCATTTTCTGATGGAGAATCCCGGCCTCTTGATAGATCTCACCCTTTGGTTTAAATCCATGCCGTTGATAAAACGGCATGGCTTGGGCTTGCGCGGCCAAATAGACATGTTTATGACCGTGGGCGCGGGCCAAGTCGATTAACTGTTGTAACAGGGCGGCGCCGACGCCTTGTCGCCGCCACGCCGGTAATACTGCCATGCGGCCAATACGGCCATTGGCCAGGATCCGGCCTGTGCCAATCGGATTGTTGTGTTGATCGTAGGCCAAGACGTGCTGGGCAATGCTGTCCTGTTCATCCCATTCCAACTCAGCGGGGATGCCTTGCTCAATCACAAAGACTGCGTCACGCACGGCGCGAATGGATTCTTCATGATCACTAAAGCGCACCGCTCGAACATGAAAAGCGTCTGGTGTTTCGGTATTCACGATCATGGGTGCTTTTTTGTGAGTTCCTTGGCTAAGCCGATATAACTGGCAGGGCGCAGTGCTAACAGGCGTTGTTTTGCAGCAGCAGGTAGTGACAATGATTCGATGAAGGTGCGCATCGCCTTGGCATCCAGGCGCTGGCCGCGGGTGAGCGCTTTGAGTTTTTCATAAGGGTTGTCGATGGCATAGCGCCGCATCACGGTTTGAATGGGTTCTGC
>JANNJI010000426.1:0-2658 GCA_031405795.1 Gammaproteobacteria bacterium | reverse complement strand
GGCGGGGTCATCAATTCACGGATAGCGGTGAGGATGCCGGTGATGGCCTGGTCATGCGTTTCAATCTTGCGTTCCAGTTGGTCGAGCTTGTGCATCACCTCTTGGTTGGTGGATAGCGTTTCACGCAACCGCACAAAGGCACGCACCACGAAGATGCTGACCTCGACCGCCAACGGGGTGTTGAGTACCGAGGCGGCCATGATCGCGCCATGCTCGGTGAAGACCAGCGGTAGATACCGGCGACCGCCGTGGCCGCCGGTTGAGGTCGCAATTTGCGACCTCAAGCGGGCGTACTCGGTATCGGTGAGTTGGAACAGAAAATCTTCCGGGAAACGATCCGAGTTACGCCGCACTTGCTCGTTGAGACGTTTGGTAGTCACGCCGTAGAGTGTGGCCAAGTCAGCATCCAGTAGCACCTTTTGCCCGCGCACCCGCAAAATGGACTGCACGATCCGCTCGATGGGCACCGCCGGTTCTTTACGTTGGGTCATGCTTTTTTCCTTGTCGCTACGGTTCTTGTTTCGTTAGCTGGCTTGTTTAATTACCCCGTCGATCATTTCCATCAGCAGGTGCTGTTTGGCTTTGGGCAAGCGGCTGAGGCGTTCCCGTTTTTTGTTGTAGGTTAGCGTACCATCTGGATCACTTCAATATTTTCTTCATAGCTTGTTGAAAAACGCAGAATGGACTGAGGATTCTTTAAACCGACTTACGTCGATAGCCAGAAGCCTATTAATATATATAGATTCCGCCTCGCACGGTGTTTGGCCGGAACGACGAATCAGGGTTCAATGTCGAGTTTTTTAACAAGCTGCTAGTGATGGCCATGATGATCAGATCAGGCCGCTGCGCGTTGTACGCGAGGAGCTGATGACGACGCGGTCTTGATCTTGTAGCGCAGGAAATCCACACTGCCGCAACCATTGGGCCTGGCTCTGGCCGCTTCTCGGCAACTCGATTGTTGTTCCCAACGTAACCATCGACAACGCGTTCCAGACGTTGTCTACCTTATCCATCCGTAGGCTTGTACTTCCGGTTGCTAACTCCACCATCCTCAGCGTCATATACATCAAGGCTTACTTAGCGGACCAGTCGATAATTCCCAGATACCAGGTAATCAGCACGATGCTGCCAAACACGATGCGATACCACGCAAAGGGGATGAAGGTGTGGTTTGACACAAACCGCAGCAAGGCCTTCACCGTCAGCATCGCGGCGATAAACGAGGCAATAAAGCCAACAGCAAACACCGGTACATCCACGACATGCAGCAGCTGCCAGTTTTTATAAACATCGTAGACCGTGGCGGCGAACATGGTGGGGATGGCGAGAAAGAAGGAAAATTCGGTGGCTGCCTTGCGTGACAGCCCGATGATCACGCCACCCATGATTGTCGCACCGGCACGCGACACGCCGGGAAACATGGCGAGGGATTGCGCAAAGCCGACCAAGAGTGCCTCTGGCCACGATATATCGTCCACCGTAGCAAACCGTGGTTGATAAGCGCGTTTCTCGATGTACAGGATCAGCAGGCCACCGGCAATCAGCGCACCGGCTACGGTGAGAGGATTGAATAGATAGGTTTTAATTGCACTGTAGAATAATACTCCCAGCACCATCGCGGGCAGGAAACCTAAGATGATTAACAGAGCGAAATGTTGTTGTTGCTTGTCGCGGCGCAGACCGCCAATCGTCGTGGCGAGGCGTGCGCGAAAATGCCAACAGACGGCAAGAATGGCGGCCAGTTGGATAACAATTTTAAATACCTTGCTCTGTTCGTTGTTGTAATTGAGCAGGTCGCCAACAATGATCAAATGGCCGGTGGATGAAATAGGCAGAAATTCGGTTATTCCCTCCACGATGCCAAGTAGCAGGGCTTTGAGCAGCAGTAGAATGTCCATGTATCACCTGTAATTTGCAACGGGTGCATCATAACCGGTTCAGAGTGGCTTTTCCATGCGGTAATCATCCATTACAAAACCACCGCCAATGTCCGTAACGATGGGACCGGCATTGATAAAACCAAGCCGTTCATAAATCGTGATCGCCAGGAGATTCTGCCGGTTTACCGTTAGCGCCAGTTGTTTCAATTGCAACTGATGTGCGTATTGCTCTGCGAAATATATTGCGGCACGCGCATGACCTCGCGCACGTGCGGCGGCACGTACATAGAGTTTGCTCAGAAACAGACAATCACCCTGCGGGTGTATTGCCAGGTAACCCTGTACGGCACCTTTAGTCTCAAGCAGATAATATTTATAGTGTTCGTGGGTAATCTGGCGTGTAATCGCCGCCGGTGACTGAAACTGCGTTAACATATATTCTATTTGCGCGGCACCGATGATGGGCGTGTAATGCTCCCGCCAGATTTCCGTGGCCAGCCAGGACACGGTATCAATCTGCGATGATGTGTCTACCAATGTCAACATGTCACGAGCCACACTAATTTCCAACGCGTAAAGCCAATGGCCAGATGATTTGGCGTTTTACATTGTTGTCCCACAGCGATAGTAGTTGGTTTTCCAGTTGTATTGAATGAAGAACCCGGTCGCCGCCGCTCGCGGTTCTGACAAGAAAAGAGGCCGGTCGCTGCCGCTCGCGGTTCTGACAAGAGCACGCTGAAGCGTGGACTCTGAACGGAAGCGTGGACTCTGAACTATT
>JANNJI010000425.1:0-2794 GCA_031405795.1 Gammaproteobacteria bacterium | reverse complement strand
GAATGTCACCGGCACGTTGCACATGGGCCATGCGTTTCAGGACACGATTATGGATGCGCTGATTCGCTATCACCGCATGAAAGGTGACGACACACTCTGGCAGGCCGGTACTGATCACGCCGGTATTGCCACGCAAATGGTGGTGGAGCGTCAGCTCAATGCACAAGGCAAGACCCGCCATGACGTCGGGCGCGATGACTTTATAAAAAAGGTTTGGGAATGGAAGTCGGAGTCAGGCGGCACGATCACCCGGCAACTACGCCGCATGGGCGCCTCGCTTGACTGGTCGCGTGAACGCTTTACCATGGACGAGGGTTTGTCCGACGCCGTTAAAGAAGTGTTCGTGCGTCTGCATGACGAAGGTCTCATCTATCGCGGCAAGCGCCTGGTGAATTGGGACCCGGTGTTACATACCGCCGTCTCCGATCTCGAAGTCATTGCCCAAGAAGAAGCCGGTCACTTATGGCACATGCGTTATCCATTAAGCGATGGCAGTGGTCACGTGATCGTCGCCACCACCCGGCCCGAGACCATGCTCGGTGACAGCGCCGTTGCAGTTCACCCCGATGATCCGCGCTATCAACAATACATCGGCAAAACCATCACCCTGCCGCTGGTGGATCGCGCCATTCCGATCATTGCCGATGACTATGTCGATCCCGCTTTTGGTAGCGGCGCGGTGAAAATTACCCCGGCGCATGATTTTAATGACTATGCTGTTTGGCAACGACATAAAGATACTCTTAAGACTCAACCTTTCGGTGGTCTCATAAACATTTTTAAACCTGACGCGTGCATAAAAAGCAGCGGCCTTGATGATTTCACCTTTGGCCACAGGGCAACGCAAAATCAAACTGTGCTTGCCGATGGTGGCGGATTAGCTGGGAAGGCGACATTTGAATATATTCCGCAAGCCTATCGCGGTGTGGATCGTTTTGCCGCACGTAAAAAAATTGTCGCCGATCTCGAAGTGCTAGGCCTGCTGGAAAAAATCGAACCGCATAAACTCATGGTGCCACGCGGTGATCGCAGCAACGCGGTGATTGAACCGTATTTAACGGATCAGTGGTATGTAAAAGTGGCACCGCTGGCGGAACCGGCGATCAAGGCGGTGGAAAACGGCGATATCCAGTTTGTCCCGGACAACTGGAAGAACACCTATTTCGATTGGATGCGCAATATTCAGGACTGGTGTATCAGCCGCCAGATCTGGTGGGGTCATCGCATCCCGGCGTGGTACGACGACCAAGGCAACATCTATGTCGCACGCAACGAGGCCGAGGCACGCGTGAAATATAAATTAGTGGCGGATATCGCGCTCAGCCAGGATGAGGATGTGCTCGACACCTGGTTTTCCTCGGCGCTGTGGCCCTTCTCCACCCTCGGCTGGCCGGAACAAACCAAAGAGCTAAAGACATTTTATCCAACTTCGGTGCTAGTCACTGGCTTTGACATCATTTTCTTCTGGGTCGCGCGCATGATCATGATGGGGATTAAATTTACCGGTCAGGTGCCGTTCCGGCAAGTGTATATCCACGGCCTGGTGCGCGATTCCCATGGCCAGAAGATGTCAAAGTCCAAAGGCAATGTGTTGGATCCGATCGATTTGATCGATGGCATCGATTTGGAAACCCTCATCAAGAAACGCACCACCGGTTTGATGCAACCCAAAGAGGCGCCTAAAATCGAGAAGGCGACGCACAGCGACTTCCCCAAAGGTATCTCGACATATGGC
The DNA here is from genome assembly GCA_031405795.1 of Gammaproteobacteria bacterium. GTDB lineage: Bacteria > Pseudomonadota > Gammaproteobacteria > UBA6429 > Thiohalophilaceae > JACQBC01. The sequence continues at coordinate 1,059 of JANNJI010000425.1, read as the reverse complement.
ACCGATGCGTTGCGCTTTACCTTCGCCTCGCTGGCCTCCACCGGCCGCGACATTAATTTTGATTTAAATCGCACCGAAGGTTACCGCAACTTCTGCAATAAATTATGGAATGCCGCACGCTATGTATTGATGAACATCGAGGGCCATGATTGTGGTATTGATAACAACGCCATCGAATTGAGTACCGCCGATCGCTGGATACGCTCGCGCCTGCAACAAACCATTCACACCGTCAACACCTCGTTCACAGAATACCGTTTTGATCTCGCCGCCAATGCTATTTATGAATTTACCTGGAATGAATACTGCGACTGGTACCTGGAATTATCCAAACCGGTATTAATGAACCCGCAAAGTTCCGCCGCCGCGCAACGCGGCACCCGCTACACCTTGATTAATATATTGGAAACGTTATTACGTCTTATCCATCCCATCATGCCCTTCATCACGGAAGAAATCTGGCAACGCGTTGCGCCATTGGCCGGTAAACAAGCCGCGACCATTATGCTGCAGCCCTATCCGCTTGCCGATACACAATATATTGATAACGCCGCGCAGGATGACATCGAGTGGGTCAAGGCATTTATCCTCGGCGTGCGGCAAATCCGCAGCGGCATGGACATCAAGCCGAGTCAACCACTCACGGTATTGTTACAACAAGGTTCTGCGCAGGATCAACAACGCCTGCAGAACAATCAACACTATCTGATCAGCCTGGCAAAAATCAGCAGCATCACCTGGCTGCTGCCCACCGCTACCGCACCCGAATCAGCGACCTCTCTGGTTGGCAACATGAAATTACTGATCCCGATGGCTGGCCTGATCGATAAAGACGCGGAATCAAAACGCCTGAGCAAAGACATCGATAAAAAAAACCAAGAGAAAGATCGCTTGGCAAGCAAACTGACCAATACCAGTTTTGTCGACAAAGCCCCGGCCGAAGTCGTCGCACAAGAACGTGCCAAGTTGGCCGCGATTGATATTGCCTTGCAGCAGTTGCGTGAACAGTTGGAAAAAATACAAAACCTATAACAACCGGCACACAGCGACAGCACAGAA
>JANNJI010000424.1:0-1703 GCA_031405795.1 Gammaproteobacteria bacterium | reverse complement strand
GCCTTGCACTTCTTCTGCCGCTTGCGCAACCGAGCTGTTGTTTTGCAAGCGCTTGCGCAGACTGCGCAGGTGGCTGAAGATATCGACATTCTCGAATAATTGATCCGGATGAAAGTCATCAAACGATTTTAATGGCACCGTGATCGTATCCGTCGAGTCCTTCGTCAGGGTGAGCTGTAACGCCAGATCAAATTTTGCCAGCATCTCATCCAGATTATCCCGATCCACCTCGATCAAGCGGCGCTTGCTGATAGTCGCTGGCTCACTAATACTTTTATTCTCCCGCCCGCTGAAATCACCCAGTACCGCGATATGAAAGGAGGATCGATCAGTCGGCACCGGTGGCTTTTTTTCCTGCTCGCCTTCAGCGGCCTGTTTTTTTTGAAACGTCATCTCAAAGCCCATACGCGGTTTTTTTGAATCAGTCATGGTCATTCCTTTTTAATATAATATTTGGTTTAAAGCCGGGCCTTGCTCGATAATAATTCCAGAGAACTTATAGCACATCTCACCTACTGACTTCACGCAAAATTACACGCCTTGCATCAGTTTTATAACTACTATTTCGCCCCACCGATAAACATCAGATACCGCCACCAACCCAGATAAACACGACGTTGTTCACTGTGCATCGCATGGAAGTGATCATTCAGCACCGGCAACAAGTGCCCCTCCATCCGCACATGATTACGCGCCATCCACCGCCGAAACACCGCGCTGCGACTATCGGCAAAATCCACCACAGCGATCACCCCACCCTCGGACAGATCCCCACGCGCGGCGAGTAAGGCATTCTCCCAACCCGGATTCATCATCGACAGCGAATAGGAAAACACAATCAAATCAAATGGCGCGGCGGACGCCCCACTATATATATGCTGCTCCAATACAATGCGCTCCGCCCAAGGCGCCAACTTACGCCGTGCCTGTGCCAACATGTCGCTGGATAAATCCACCCCGGTCAACTGCGCCTGTGGAAATAACCGCGCCATCTGCCGTAACGTGGTACCGGTACCGCAGCCCACTTCCAGGATACGTTGTGGTGTTTTTCGCTTCGCCAGCGCGGTGAGTAAACCCTGGCGTCCGAATAGAAAACTCCAGCGCGTGGCATCGTAGATGCGTGCGTGCCACCGATAAAAACGTTGCAGGTCTTTGGCCTTGTCATCAGTAACCGTCATGCCGCAATATTACCGCAATCTGTCACACGACGGTGAAGAAAACACGTTATGCTATGCACACGTGTCACAAGCGACGACCACTCCACTATGTACAAGGCAACACTGGCAGTCACCGAATATTGCGAACGCAGCGGCGAAGGCTTCTGGGCTGAACCGGTCAACGCCCTCACCAACCTCGGCTTCATCCTGGCGGCGGTTGTGATCAGCCAACAGCTGCGCCGCCACCGCGTGACCGGTCAACCACAATGGGATCTCTGGTTACTCGTCGGACTCATGTTTACCATCGGCATCGGCAGTTTTTTGTGGCACACCTTGGTGACTGCCTGGGCCGAATGGGCCGACGTGTTACCGATTTTGCTGTTTATCAATGTCTTCCTGCTGAGTTTTTTATACCGTATTGCGCAACTGCGTTTACGTGGCATAACGACGATCTTCCTGCTGTTTCATACGTTCAATCTCAGTCTCTACGTCTTCGCACCTGCGGATTGGTTAAATGGATCGGTATTTTACGTCCCCACCTTATTG
>JANNJI010000423.1:0-1414 GCA_031405795.1 Gammaproteobacteria bacterium | reverse complement strand
TGACGCCACGCCAAGCGTGGCCGTGGCAGGAGCTTGAGTTGCCGCAAGAACGGCAGCTGAAACGCCAGTTGCACCACACCCGCTATCAACACCCCCCAGGCCAACGCCAACACGGGTTCATCCAGGTGTGGAGATAGCAGTACCGCCGCGCCAATCAAACACAGATTCAGCAGCACCGGGGTAAATGCCGCCGCGCCAAAACGACCATAGGTATTCAATATCCCCGCCGCCATGGCCACCAGTGAGACGAAAAAAATGTAGGGAAAAATGATGCGCAGCATAGTCACGGTGAGTCCATACTTCTGTGGTTCATCCAAATAACCCGGCGCAAGCAGGCCGACCAGCAAAGGAGCTGCCAATATTCCAACCACCGTGACCACCAGCAGGATCGCGGCCAGGTATCCCAGCATGTGGCTCAGGAAGCGGCGGATCTCATCCTGGTTCGCCCGGGTTTTATAGTCGGCAAACACCGGGACAAAGGCCTGGGAGAACGCCCCTTCCCCAAAGATCCGCCGCAGGAAATTCGGGATGCGAAACGCAACATAAAAGGCATCGGCAGCCACACCCGTGCCTGCGCCGATGAGACTGGCAAACACCATATCGCGGACCAACCCGGCTATCCGCGATAACAGGGTCATACCACTGGTCCAAGCGGTGGATTTAAGTAATTTGCGGCTCATTGGAAATATGTCCCAAGCATGTTCTAACTGACTGATTTATAAAATGGTTTGCCTGCTGAATAGTATGCCATGGATGACTGAAGAACAAAAACCAAACCTGCCCCACACTATAGATACATTGACAAAGCCGGGTAAAATCGCCATATTACGCGGCTCATTTTGACAACACGCCAACAGGAGAGGTTACCTTGGCAAACACAGCACAAGCGCGCAAGCGCGCCCGTCAGGCCGAACATCATCGCGCCCACAATACGACTTTACGTACCCGTTTCAAGTCAACGATCAAAGGTGTCAGAGCCGCCATCGCCAGCGGTGACAAGACCGCCGCACAAACCGCTTACAACGCGGCAGTGTCCATGATCGACAAAACCGAAACCAAAGGTCTGATCCACAAAAATCTGGGCGCACGGCAAAAAGCCCGCTTAAACGCCCAACTGCGGAAAATGGCGTAAGTTTCACTGCCCTGTTATAGCAAAAAGCCGGTTCATCACCGGCTTTTTTGTTTATTCAGCAACTTATAACTTTTCATTACCCTAAATTAGGGAACCCCTGGCTCATTGTCATTATTATCTTGTTTGTCATCCACTCTGTTCCCCCTTTTACAAAAGCATGTTCCTTCTGTTTCCCCCCTTAGCAAAAGCTGTCTCTTCGTCACATTTATTTTAGGAAAAATAGAACCTTAGGCGATTTCGAGGATCTTATCGGCTTCTTTAACAACAAAGGAGCACGACAAT
>JANNJI010000422.1:0-5662 GCA_031405795.1 Gammaproteobacteria bacterium | reverse complement strand
TGTTGCGTAAAGGGCAGAAAGTCTCCGGTGCCTACATCGTTCTTTGCGGACAGCTGCGGGTATTTACCCTCACCCCCAGCGGCAATGAAGCAACCTTGTATTTGATCAATCCCGGTGAAACCTGCGTGTTGGCGTTAAATTGTATTTTTAATGATTTGCTGTATCCCGCCTGGGTGGAGGCAAGTCCCGCCACCAAAGTCGCGATCATTCCCGGCGCGTTGTATCGCGGCTTATTCGAATCCGAACCCGCGATTCGCAGTATCACCGTGCAAGCCCTCTCTACCATCGTATTTCGGTTGATGACCGAGCTGGAGGGAATTCATGCCTTCAAGCTCGAACAACGACTCGCGAATTTTCTCTTGCTGCATGCGGCCACCGATGGGACCGTGCGGATGACACAGCAAGAGATAGCCTCGCACCTGGGGACCACCCGCGAGGTTATTGCCCGGCCGCTACGGCAATTGGTGGCGGGAAAATATATTGAAACCAAGCGCAACCAAATCATCATCAAGTCACCCACCAGACTAGTGGTATTGGCAAAGGGTACGACAGAAAAATCAGCACCTCGCGGCAGAGTAAACAAAGTGTAACCGGCGTGATTTAAAGGGTTCTGGTTTAATAAAAATTCTCAGGTATGTCGGCGCCGCTTGGGTTACGGCCCCATCTTTATGTTTTTGTGTGTAATTACGCACAGTAATAGAGCATGTGAAAACTGCCCGCACCATCCTAGACCAAATGTTTTTTTAACGATTCCGCAACATTCTTCTAACCCTATGATTTACTGGAAATAAACCCCTTGGCATGGCGCTTGCTGAATGCATTTACAGCAGGGTTTGTCTTTATGTTTTGTGCAATCGGGAGGCGCGTGATCCCAGTGAAGCCAAACAAACTGAATTGAGTACAACACTTTCTAAAACTAATGATAGGAGAGGACCATGCACGACAAGAAACAAAATTTAACCGCCATTGCCTTGGCGACAGCCGCCGCTTTAGGGATTTTATCATTGCCAATGACAGCGCACGCTGACCTTGCGGGTAACGTAGGTATCCATTCTAAATATTTGTTGCGCGGTATTTTTGAGGAACATACCGGTGCGGCAGTGCAAGGGGGCTTGGATTACACGAATAAAAACGGCTTCTACGCAGGATGGTGGTTTTCCAGTTTAGGTTATAGCTATGAACGGAATAGCACGGGTACACTCAATACCAGTGCAGATGGAAAAACCAATACGAATGGGTTTGAAAACGATCTGTATTTAGGTTATAGCAGCGAAACCAGCCATGGATTAGGTTACAGTGCCGGTTTGCTTCAGTACCTGTATGTTAACGTGGACGACTCCGACTTGCTGGAGTTTATCGGTAAACTGACCTACAGTGATTTTTATGTCGGCGTACAATATTTATTGACGGATGGTTTCTGGGGTAACTCAGGCGATACCTATTGGAAGGCCGGTTATTCCGCCAAGCTGCCGCAGGACTTCGGTCTGGCGTTTGACTATGGATTTTATACCTACGATAAGTCAGATAACGCTGAATTGGGTACACGGTTAGGCGGTCGTTCAACGACAAGTAGTTCCGGGTTCAGACACATGAATGTAACCCTGTCTCATCCCATTGCAAAGACCGGTGCCAATATGTACGTGCAATATACCTTTGCCGGTAAAGATCGTACTGGTGCTGAATACAACGATTCAATGGTCGCCGGAATTACCTACAGCTTCTAATCGTTAGCAAGTAATAAGTGACTGATCGCTCAGTCACTTATTTTTCATTCATTATTAAGGAGGATGGACATGAACAACAGCTATAAAAAATTCATACAAGTGTCGGTACTAACCTCGGCATTGGCGGGCTTATCGTTGCCCGTGGTGGCGGCGGACACCATCAAGGTCGGCGTGTTGCATTCCTTGTCCGGCACCATGGCGATCAGCGAAACCACGCTGAAAGACACGATGTTGATGTTGATCGATGAGCAAAACAAAAAGGGCGGCCTGCTGGGCAAGAAACTGGAAGCAGTAGTAGTAGATCCTGCATCGAATTGGCCGCTGTTTGCTGAGAAGGCGCGTGAGCTGATCGAAAAAGAAAAAGTCGCGGCGGTGTTTGGTTGCTGGACTTCGGTGTCGAGAAAGTCAGTGTTGCCGGTGTTTGAAAAAACCAATAACCTGTTATTTTATCCCGTGCAATATGAAGGTGAGGAATCTTCCAAGAATGTGTTTTACACCGGTGCGGCCCCCAATCAACAAGCCATCCCTGCGGTGGATTATTTGATGAAAGAAGGTGCGACCAAACGTTGGGTATTAGCCGGTACGGATTATGTGTATCCGCGTACCACCAACAAAATCCTGGAAGCCTATCTGAAAGCCAAGGGTGTGAAGCAAGAAGACATCATGATCAATTACACGCCCTTTGGTCACTCGGATTGGGCGAGCATTGTCGCCGATATCAAGAAGTTTGGCTCGACCGGCAAAAAGACTGCGGTGGTGTCGACGATCAACGGCGATGCCAATGTGCCGTTTTATAAAGAGTTAGGTAATCAAGGTATCACAGCCAGCACGATTCCGGTCGTGGCATTTTCTGTCGGCGAGGAAGAGTTGTCTGGCATTGATACCAAGCCTTTGGTGGGTCATCTGGCGGCATGGAATTATTTCATGAGCATTAAAAGTCCTGACAACGCGGCGTTTATCAAGAAATGGCAAACGTTCATCAAGAGCACCAAGCGCGTGACCAATGATCCGATGGAAGCGCATTACATTGGTTTTAATCTCTGGGTCAAGGCGGTTGAAAAAGCCAAGTCCACCGATACCGATAAAGTCGCCAAGGCCATCATTGGTCTGGAAGTACCGAACTTGACCGGTGGTACAGCCAAGATGTTGTCGAATCATCACATCACCAAGCCAGTGTTGATTGGTGAGATTCAGGCAAACGGTCAGTTTGAAGTCGTCTGGAAAACCAAGCAAGAAGTGGACGGTGATGCCTGGTCGGATTTTTTACCGGATAGCAAGAACATCGTTGCCGATTGGAATGCACCCATTTCCTGTGGCAATTACAATACCGTTACTAAGAAGTGTTCTGGTCAGAACTATTAAATACTAAAGATAAAGATGTGAGTGGCTCCAGACTTTGGCGGTGATTTTTCACCGCCAATTTTTTTCAGGGGTTGTTTTTTGTAAAGATAGTAGGTAATTTAGCTACGGAATTTCTGCTATTTGTCATTTCGACCAACGGGAGAAGGCTGTTCACTTTATATATTACCACTAACGCGCAGAACCAAAGATTTCTCCCGTTGGTCGAAATGACAAAGTATTTTTTCGATGTCAAGAATAACAATACTTAGGCTGAGAAATGTATGCATCACACAAGAAGATTATTGCGCATGCTCCAGATCATGGGACTGTGGCTGGCGGTAACGCCTGTTTTTTTGGCGCAGGCGGAAACGATAACCGTCATAGATCCTTTTTCGCAGGTCTTGGCCGGACTCAAGGCAGATGACTTTGAACAGAAAGAAGCGGCGATAACACAACTCGCGGCGATTAATGATCCACGCAGTCTGGCAGTATTTACCGCGTTACAAGACGCACATTTGTATTTCGTTGTTGCCACTGGCGAGTTTATTTACTGGAACGAGCAGAGTGACGCGACGACGGCAATCAGCGTACTGACTGGTGAAAAACTCAAAACGTTTGATGCAAATACCATCGATAAAGTCGGCGTCAACAACAAACTGCGTGGTATTCTCAAAGGGCATATTGCGCAACTCAATGTGCGCAGCCCGGATCGCAGTGTGCGACTAAATGCGATCAACGAGTTATTGGGTGATACTTCTGCCGAAAAGATAATCCTGTTCCGTAAATTATTAACGGAGGAAAAAGACGAGCAAATTGCGGATTTACTGCGCGTCGCCATTGCCCTGACCGATCTGAACAGTGCCGACAAGCCGATCAAGCTGAAGGCGATTGAAGACCTCAGTCTTAGCCTGCAACCCGAGGCCTATAATCAATTAAAGAAAATAACGACGGTCTCCAGCGAAGGTGTTTTTGCCGAAGTGGATATAGATATTCGTTCGGCCGCCATTGACGCAGTCAATAATATTGAATCACGACGGGAAAAATACCGTTTTATCGAGACGACGTTTTTTGGTTTGAGCCTGGGATCAATTTTATTATTGATAGCGGTGGGGCTGGCGATCACCTTTGGGGTGATGGGCGTGATCAACATGGCGCACGGTGAGTTAATGATGATCGGCGCCTATACCACGTATCTGGTACAAGTCGCGTTCCCTAATGCCATCGACTACTCGCTGCTGATTGCCATCCCTCTGGCATTTCTTGTTTCTGGTTTGGTGGGAATCGGTATCGAACGCGGGGTGATCCGGTTCTTATATGGCAGGCCGTTAGAAACACTGCTGGCAACGTTTGGCATCAGTCTGATTCTGCAACAAATCCCGCGTACGTTTATCTCCGCACAAAATGTCACGGTGGAAAATCCCGCTTGGTTAAGCGGTTCCTGGGTGATTAACCCGGTCTTATCGATCACTTACAACCGGCTATTCATTTTTATTTTTGCTTTGCTGGTTTTTGCCGGATTGTTATTAATCCTGAAAAAGACCCGCTTGGGTTTGCAGGTACGCGCCGTGTCGCAGAATCGTGCGATGGCCAAGGCGATGGGGGTTCGCACCGAATGGGTGGATGCGCTCACCTTTGGCTTGGGCTCCGGCATCGCCGGGATTGCCGGCGTTGCCTTGAGTCAAATCACCAATGTCGGCCCCAACCTGGGTCAAGGTTATATTGTTGATTCGTTCATGGTGGTGGTGTTCGGCGGCGTCGGTAATGTTTGGGGTATGTTTGTCGGCTCGATGTCGCTGGGTGTGGTTAACAAATATATTGAACCATGGACCGGCGCGGTATTGGCGAAGATTTTGATCTTGATCTTTATTATTCTCTTCATTCAAAAACGGCCACGCGGATTATTCCCGCAAAAGGGCCGTACGGCGGAGAATTAAGCCCATGATACGTGGCCCATACTTGTCCCGATTGCTACTCAATGATCGTGCCACGCAAATATTTATGGTGTTGTTGATCAGTGGCGTGGTGCTGGTGTCACTGGCGAATTTACTGTTTCCTGCTTCATCCGCATTTCACGTCTCCACTTACACGATTACCTTGTTGGGCAAATACCTGTGTTACGCCTTGTTGGCGATTGCGCTGGATTTGGTCTGGGGGTATTGCGGAATTTTGAGTTTGGGGCACGCCGCCTTTTTTGCGTTGGGCGGTTACACCATGGGTATGTATATGATGCGGCAGATTGGTGATCGTGGCGTGTATGGTAATCCGCTGTTGCCGGATTTTATGGTGTTTTTAAATTGGCAGGAATTACCGTGGTACTGGTTTGGTTTTGATCAGTTCTGGTTCGCGCTGTTAATGACAATGTTAGTCCCCGGTCTATTGGCCTTTGTGTTTGGCTGGCTGGCGTTTCGCTCACGCGTCACCGGTGTGTATTTATCTATTATTACCCAGGCATTAACTTAGGCGTTGATGCTGGCTTTTTTTCGCAACGAGATGGGCTTTGGTGGTAACAATGGTCTCACCGACTTTAAAGAGATCCTGGGTTTTGGTTTACAACAGGATAACACGCGGGTGGCCTTGTTCATTGCCAGCGGTGTGGC
>JANNJI010000421.1:0-1438 GCA_031405795.1 Gammaproteobacteria bacterium | reverse complement strand
CAGCCCGCCAAGGCCGATAAGTAAAAACGGCAGGCCAAACAGGGGGAAAAGACTCCACCCATCCTCAAACCGCGGTAACTTAAAACCCGACGCCGCCGCCATCCAGAACAATGCGAACGCAGTCCACGGAATGAAAAAATACCAGAGCTTGAAGCCGGATTTCATATGCCGGCCCGGATTGGGCTGCCCAGCCCAGGTAATTGCCTCATCGGGCCTTAATTCGGTTTGCAGTCGCCGTTGCAAATGATCGGGCAGAGAAAAAATATTGTTCACTTGCGTTTCCTCATATATACCGGTAAGGGGTCTGCACAGAACATGATCCTAGCGATCCGAATGGATCGCTTTTGGTGTACTTGTTCAGTATTTTATAAATCGATAGGCTCATAAGGTATTGCTTTTTCCCCATTAATTAACCATTCGTCATTGGCAAAAAATGAATTCCAGAGAACGTCATGTTGAGCCGCGCAAACCAAGAACACAACAGGAAACAGTGCGCTGTCTCACCGCGTCGGCCTCGAACGCATAGTTAGATGATCTTGCCATGCACTAGGCCCTTACGCTCAACGATCCTGAGAACTGCCGCCATACGGTGAAGAATAAGGTTGCTTGAAATCGTTGTTGGGTTCACCAAGATATCGTACCCGTTACCGTACCGAAGAAGATGGGCAGAATACAACTTACTTAATATTTCAAGCTCGGCTCGAACCGAGGGGCGGAGCGGTTTGACACCCGCTACTTGAGAAGCTGTTTCTACTATCTTGACCAAATTGTGTCCCAGTTTTTTCAGTTGTGGTTTGTTTTTGTTGTAGTCGGCAACCAGCAACAATCCCTTTAGGGTTATCTCAATTCCTTGGCATAGCAGGTGAAGAACGACATATTCGTATCCGTTTTTTCTTCGCAGCAGTATGGCCGCCCCTAGGAAAGCCTTGCCTTTAGCGTACATTGACTACGCGTTTCCCGTGGGTTGTAAGATGGGCAGTTCCTGCTGCCGATACTATGTTTGTCATTTGCTCATCATCTAACGTAAAAGTAAGGGACTGCGCGCTTTTGCGCAGTCGCTCTTGACTGCCGGGTTAGCCGCCTGAGCAATCACACGCTATCTCCTTGCGGTGGGTTCTTGCCCGTTAAGGCTCTTAGTTCATTTTCATCAAGTAACGTTTGGCGGTGTGGCTCACGATCACGGAGGATGCGTCGGAATTGATCCTCAACACCGCCGCGCCGCGAGTCGTCTTCGGTTGTCACAGGATGTCTGACATCAACAGCTGTAGTGATGTTGACGACTCCAGTATGGTCTTCATCGTCGTTCCATGTGACTTCAGATGTCGATTCGTCACGCTTGGAGGCGGGTGATAGGCGTTCATAGGTTGTAATTAGCGCATCGGGCGCAAGGGTTCGCAACTTCGCCAAAGAGTCGTTGATTAGTCGCATTGCTACGTCA
>JANNJI010000420.1:0-3932 GCA_031405795.1 Gammaproteobacteria bacterium | reverse complement strand
TAAGCGAATGGCGCATGCAGTTGGCGCGCGGCTGGCTAGAGCGGGATCGCCTCAGCGTGGCCGAAGTTTCAGAGCGCTGTGGCTATCGATCCGAAGCTGCTTTCAGCAAAGCTTTTAAACGCATTGTCGGAATTGGGCCAGGGGAATTCCGGCGCGTTCACGCGTCGCGAAAAGACACTCACGACCTGCCTCAGGAAGATTGACCACAAACGCCAACGGCATCGACAATGCCGGTCACCCGCTCCGTGCCGACCGCGTATAGTCGCCGCAGAAAATAGGTGCCAGAGAGCAATTGTTTCTAATATTAGAGACAATTGCTTTCTGGCACCTTCTACAAAGGGGGGAATAACGGTGCCTATGTCACTGAATAATTCGCATGACGGCAACAAACCATCTCCCCCTTTGTAAAAGGGGGACCAAGGGGGATTTTTATACTCGGCAGTTCTATCGCCAGCAGCTTACTCCGCACGCAACGCCTCAATCGGATCCATATGTGCGGCGTGTTGCGCCGGGATCACGCCGGCCAACAAACCAATGATCATCGAGAGTATGACGGAGGCAATCGCATAGAGCCACGGCGTGTATACCGGTAAGGCGGGAAAGGCCGCGTGTAATAACTGGGCGATACCAACACCAGCAGCCAAGCCAAACACGCCACCAAACGTTGCCAACAAAATAGATTCACCTAAAAACAGATTGAGGATTTGCCTGCGCGTGGCACCGATGGCGCGCAACAATCCAATCTCGGTGGTACGTTCCTTCACTGCAATGGTCATGACAGTGAGAATGCCGATGCCGCCAACGATCAGCGAGATACCGCCGATCGCCGCCACCGCAAAGGTCAACACATTCAATACTGAACTTAAGGTATCGATCATTTGTTGTTGCGTGATAACGGTGTAATCCTCGCGGCCATGCCGTTCGCTGAGGATGCGTTTGATGTTATCCACCACCTGACTCTCCACCGTGCCTTGTTTGTACATCACATCGATCTCAAACAGGCCATCACGATTGAATAACTCCATCGCCCGACTGACCGGGATGTACACCGTATCATCCATATCAAACCCCAGTATCTGGCCCTTGGACTCCATGGTACCGATGATCACAAAACGACTACCGCTAATATATAGATGCGCACCCAGCGGATTGTCCTGGCCGAATAATTCATGCCGCACCTTGCTGCCCAAGACCACGAAGTTGCGTGCCGTACGTACATCTTCTTCGGGTAAAAAGCGCCCGGATTTGACCTGCATGCGAAACGCCAGCGGCATTTCTGAATTAGCGCCGTAGACGGTCACCCGTCTGGTGCGATTGCTCGCTTTGACTTCGGCGTTCCCCATCACCACCGGCACCACCGCCTCGGCGACATTTGTGCGCCGCAATGCCTGCGCGTCATCCAGGGTGAGCGGTCGTACATTGCCAAACACACCCACTGATGCACCGTGCGTTTGGGTTTTACCGGGTTTAATAGAAATAATGGTCGTGCCGAATTGGCTGAACTCCTGTAACACAAATTGATGCAGGCCTTCACCCATCGAGGTCAACAACACCACGGCACAAATGCCGATAGCAATGCCCAAGATAGTCAGCGAACTGCGCAGGCGTTGTAATCGAACTGCACGGGTCGTGAGTTTGAGCAAATCAGTCACACGCATGGTGTTTACTCATGGTTTGCGCTCATCGTTTACTTAGGGCGGTAACCGCATCAAGTCGTGCTGCACGCCGCGCCGGGATGTAACTGAATAATAACGCCGTGCCCAGGGCGATCAACACCGCCAGAACATACGCCCAACCAGGTGCGTGTGCAGGAAAATCCGGAAAGGAACTGCGCAATACCGCCGTGGTAATCAAACCAACCATCACGCCAATGATGCAACCAAACAGCGCCAGCAAAAATGCCTCCACCATAAACAGCTTGAGGATCTGTCGTCCCGGTGCGCCAATGGCCTTTAATAAACCGATCTCGGCGGTACGCTGGCTGATCGCCACCAGCATCACATTCATGATCAGTATCCCTGCAACAAACAGACTGACGGCCGCAATACCACCGATGGCCAAGGTTAAGGCGCCCAGTATCTTGTTAAAGGTGGAGAGCACGGCATCTTGTGCCAAAACAGTAATGTCTTCTTCGCCCTGATGACGCGCCGTTAATATCTCGCGGATGTCGTCTTTTGCCTTGGGCAATAACTCATGTGATTTGGCCTCGACAAAAATACGAAACAGGGTTGGTGAATTAAATAAGGCCTGCGCCGAGGCCACCGGTATCATCACCAGTTCATCGGTGTTTATGCCAATGGATTGCCCCTGCTTGGCAAGGATCCCGATAACCCGAAAACGCCAATCACCGACCTTGACCCATGCGCCCAAGGCAGGCTCAGCGCCAAATAATTCATCGCGGACCTTGCCGCCGATCACACAGCTTGCCGCACCCCGCGACGAGTCACTCTCTTGCAGAAATTGTCCCTGCGTCAGCGTGTAATGACGAATCTGCATCATCTCACTGGTGGTGCCGATCACCACCGATTCGCGTTCACGGCCTTGATAAGCAATCGGCACCGAACCGATCATCACCGGCGCGATGCGTTGCACATAAGTACTGCGTAACAAGGCCTCGGCATCTGCCAGGGTCAAATCACGCGGGGTACTGCCTATCATGGTGGAAGGATTGATACCGGTGGTTTCTGAACGCCCGGGAATAACAATTAATAAATTCGTGCCGAGTGAGGCGAACTGATTGTTTACATACAGGCGCGCACCTTCACCCAAGGCAGTGAGTGCAATCACCGAAGCAACACCCAGTGCCATCGCCAACACGATCAACGAGGTGCGGGTGCGTGATGACCATAAGGTCTGCGCAGCAAACAACACATAATCGCGCCAGGGCATCGTCATGTCTCATCACTCACCACTTTGCCGTCCACCAGTCGAATCTTGCGCCGGGCACGTTCACCCAACTGCGGATCGTGGGTGACAACGATGAGGATGATGCCGCTTTTATTCAGCGACTCAAGGATCTCCATCACCTCGGTGGCGGAATGCCGATCCAGATTACCGGTGGGTTCATCAGCGAGGATGATCGCCGGGCGCATAATGATCGCACGGGCAATCGCCACGCGTTGGCGTTGGCCGCCGGACAATTGATCCGGGCGATGATGGGCACGATCACTCAAGGCGACGTGTTGCAATGCCTCATCCACGCGGGTTTTGCGTTCGGCGGGGAGAACGCCCGCCAACATCAGCGGTAATTCAATATTTTCCGCCGCCGTCAGGCGCGGGATCAGGTGAAAAAACTGAAACACAAAGCCGAGTTGATCACGCCGCACCTTGGCTTGCTCGGTATCATCCAGGGTGGTGACATTGCGGTTATTGAGACGATACTCACCGGAGTTCGCTTGATCCAGCAAACCCAGGATATTCAGCAAGGTCGATTTGCCACTACCGGAAGGCCCCATGATCGACACGTATTCACCTTTTTGGATGGTCAGACTGATCCCATCCAAGGCATGCACGATCACATCGCCGACGGTAAAGTGACGATGCAGATCGCGCAACTCAATCACGGTAATTTTTCCACAACAACCCGCGCACCGTCTTTTACGCCTACACGCTCCGGCGAGGTGACAACACGCTCACCCTCGTTCAGGCCGGATAACACCTCGGCGTATTGCCAGTTTTTCAGGCCGGTTTGAATAAGACGTTTTTGCAAAGTATCGCCGCTGGCGGATATCACGTAGACAAAATTACCTTCCTGGAGCGCCTCCGCAGGAACACGCAATACCCGCTCACGCTGATCCAAAATGATTTCCACATCGGCACTGTAGCCGGGCATCATGCGCGGCAAGCCATCCACATTGAGAAATTCAACTTCGATATCCACGGTACGCGATTGTTTCTCGCGCTCCAGAACATAATTGGAAATACGCCGAATC
>JANNJI010000419.1:0-1199 GCA_031405795.1 Gammaproteobacteria bacterium | reverse complement strand
TCGGCATTGATACGCTTGCACCCCCACCAGCGGATCGATCACCGCGGTGAGTATCTTCTCCGGTGTGGTGCGTGCGACTTCTTCAATGTCCATACCGCCCGCGCTGGAGGCAATCATCATTACCCGTTCATGCTCGCGATCCACCAGCACGCTCAAATACAATTCACGCTGAATCCGGAGTGGGGCCTCAATCAATACCTGATTCACCGGTATACCGGCCGCACCGGTTTGTACTGTTACTAACCGCTGCCCCAACCACTGCCGGGCAAACTGTTCGACTGCCGACACCGTATTCACACGCTTTACACCGCCCACCTTACCCCGGCCTCCGGCGTGCGCCTGTACCTTCACCACCCAATCATTACCACCCATACGTTGTGCCGCCGCCACCGCGCTTGCCACCGAATCAGCCACCTCACCCGCCGGCACAGGAATCACGTACTCTCGCAACAAGGCCTTGGCCTGAAATTCATGCAGGTTCATTTATCCATCCAACAACATCATTTAACAAGTCAATATTGTGGAGTATTCCGAAACCGAAGGCAAAGTAAAAAGTGTCCGGCCAATCGGCCAACTCCCCAAACAACAATAACATGCTAATATAATCGTCATACCACAACGGACCGCAATCCCCCCATGTCACTGCTACGCTATTTAGTCTGGTTTATTCTCGGCTGGTTGGTTTTTTACTTTGTCAAACGCCTCGTCAATAAAACAAAAAAACCCGGCAAAGTGTCGCGTAAACCCAAGCCGCCCATCGATCACATGGTTCGATGTGGCAAATGCGGTTTGCACGTGCCGCAACAGGAGGCCATCCAGGACGGCGACCGCTATTATTGCTGCCAGGAACATCACGACAGCGACCGCGCCCAACCCTGATCCGCATGGAAACACATTACCTTGGCAAAGACACCTCTGATCCCACCACCTCATTGGTAACGCAGGATGAATGGCGATTATTAACATTACTTAACCTGTTTCGTACCGGGGTCGCCGCCACTTTTTGTCTTTTATATTTATTCAATAAATTACTGCCGCCACTGGGCAGCACCAATCCTGCGCTGTTTTTCAAGGCCAGCCTGCTGTATTTGTTGCTGAGCCTGTTGCTGTGGTTTTTCCTCTCACGGCGCAAGCTTCAATTCAGTAATCAGGTTTATACCAGTGCGATTGTCGATGCCGTGCTGGTGACCGCACTGATG
>JANNJI010000418.1:0-3617 GCA_031405795.1 Gammaproteobacteria bacterium | reverse complement strand
TCGGGCCCTATGCGGCGAAAGCCGCCGGTGCCCCAGCGCCGCAGGTTGTCCTGCACGCGACCCTCGATGCGCTTGCGGAACATCAACCAGGGCTCCCACATCGACCTTGGCATCACGCTGACGCCTGAGAACTCTTCGTGCGCGCCAATGAGGACAGGGCATTAATCAATAATTCCAATTCCGCGATGGTCAGCTGGTGCTGCGCGGCCCACAATGCCAAGGGTATTGTCAGTTGCTCGTAGCGCCGGGCGGCATCATCACAAAGCAGTTTCATGCTCCATGTGTGTAATTCTGTCAGCAAACGCAGGCATTGATCGGCAAGGTCGTGCATTTCTATTTTGTGTGGTTTGGTACCGGTGGCAGTCTGCTGTTGCTCAATCACGCGCAAAATTTCAAAAAAATGCATAAGGCTTTGCGTTAATGCCGTGGGAGTGATGTCTCCTGATGGTGGTGTCGGCTGCTTTTCAAATGCAGCATGCAGCAACGTTGCTGCATCATCAGCAATCTTTGTCATGTCGTCCACATTAAGGGTGAATATATGTGCCAATGATCTCATCCACGGGTTGTCAGGAAGCCCTTTTTACCGATGGGGAATGTACCACATGCCACGTTCCAAGGACATCTCATCGAGAATACGGTAGACTATCGCGCCATGTTGCAACGCCGCTACGATTTACACACCCACACTACCGCCTCTGATGGCAGTCTGAGTCCGACTGCGTTGGTACAACACGCCATGGCCTGTGCGGTGGATGTGCTGGCAGTCACTGATCATGACATTACCCTGGGTTTGGGCGAGGCACAGCAGGCAGCGCTGCAATGCGGGATTGAATTTGTGCCGGGCATTGAGATATCGGTAACCTGGTCGGGTCAGACACTGCACATTATTGGTCTGCATATAGACCCGCAAGCGCCCGATTTATTACTTGGCTTGGAATCGATTCACAGCTATCGCCAGGAGCGCGCCCAGGAGATCGCACGTCGATTGGAGAAGGCGGGCATAACAGGCAGTTATGCGGGGGCCATGCAGTACGCCAGCGGTAAGATCATCAGCCGTACCCACTTTGCTCGATTTTTAGTGGCCAATGGTTACGCCAAAGATATTCGTCAGGTATTCAAACATTATCTGGCACATAACAAGCCGGGCTACGTGCCGGGCAAGTGGGTGAGTTTGGAGCAGGCCGTGAATTGGATTAAATCAGCCGGTGGTCTGGCGATCATCGCCCATCCTGCACGTTATAAATATTCTGCCACCCGGTTACGCCAGCTGTTAGAAGAGTTTCGTGATTTGGGCGGAGTGGGTCTGGAGGTGGTGTCCGGCAGTCATTCCGCCGACGATGCGACCCGTTTTGCGCAGCTGGCCAATACCATGGGTTTTTATGCCTCGCGAGGTTCGGATTATCATGGTCCGGAACAGGCCTACGCCGATCCGCAGCGGTTACCACAGCTGCCACCTACCTGTACGCCCCTGTGGGAAAGCGTTGCCTGGCATCTGTGTGTGCAAGCTCAAAAAATTGCCGCAGCAAAGTAGTTCGCTATGAGCCAATTTTTTCAAATACACCCTCAGAATCCTCAAGTGCGTTTGATTCGTCAGGCTGTGGAGATGCTGCGTGAAGGGGCGGTGATCGTGTACCCCACTGATTCAGCGTATGCCTTGGGTTGTCACATGGGTGATAAGAAGGCATTGGAGCGGATTATTCGCATTCGCCAATTGAGCGAAAAACACAATTTTACCCTGATTTGCCGTGATCTATCGGAAATCAGCACCTATGCCAAGGTCAGTAATATGGCATATCGCATGTTGAACAATCATACTCCGGGACCCTACACCTTTATCTTACCGG
Source organism: Gammaproteobacteria bacterium (assembly GCA_031405795.1). Taxonomy (GTDB): domain Bacteria; phylum Pseudomonadota; class Gammaproteobacteria; order UBA6429; family Thiohalophilaceae; genus JACQBC01. The sequence continues at coordinate 1,773 of JANNJI010000418.1, read as the reverse complement.
CAACACGTGATGTGCCACGTCGTTTGATGCATCCCAAACGCCGTACCATCGGTTTGCGTATCCCCGATCACAAGATCACCCGCGCCTTGCTGGACGAACTGAACGAACCACTGATGAGTACCACCTTGATCCTGCCGGGCGAGACCGTGCCGATGACTGATGTCGATGAGATTCGGCGCCAATTGGAACATCAGGTGGATTTGGTCATTGATGGTGGTAGTTGTGGCATCGATCACTCCACCGTGGTGGACATGACCGATGACATGCCACGGGTCACGCGCATTGGCCGGGGTGACCCCGCACCGTTTCAAGCAACACACTGAATCCGCTATAATCGCCACCTGCTTTACTTGCAATCCATAAAACCAACAACACGGAGTCCCGTTTGAATTTACCCCATCAACCGCAACGCGTGTTATCCGGAATGCGCCCGACCGGTGCCTTGCATTTGGGCCATTATCACGGCGTGTTAAAAAACTGGCTCAAGTTGCAGCATGAATACGCCTGTTATTTTTTTGTCGCTGATTGGCATGCCTTAACCACCCATTACGAAGAAGTTGCGATCCTTGAGCAAAGTGTCTGGGACATGGTCATCGATTGGTTAGCGGTTGGCGTCAACCCGGGTTCGGCCTGTTTGTTTATTCAGTCGCGTGTGCCGGAACATGCCGAATTGCATTTGTTATTGTCGATGGTGACGCCACTGGGTTGGCTGGCTGGAACGTGTCCCCAGCTATAAAGATCAGCAGGAAAAGCTCAGAGAGCGTGATCTGGCAACCTATGGGTTTCTGGGTTATCCCTTGCTGCAAAGTGCTGACATACTCATCTATAAGGCTGGCTTGGTGCCGGTGGGCGAGGATCAGGTTGCGCACATTGAGCTGACGCGTGAAATTGCCCGCCGCTTTAATCATTTGTATGGTCGTGAACCTGGCTTTGAAGAAAAGGCGGCAGAGGCGATCAAAAAAATGGGTAAGAAAAACGCCAAGCTCTATCAGGATCTGCGCCGCCGTTATCAGGAACAAGGCGATGCGGAGGCCATTGCCACAGCGCGTGCCTTGCTCGAGGCGCAACAGAATATTAGCTTGGGTGATAAGGAACGGTTATTTGGATATTTGGAGGGGAGTGGCCGGATTATTTTACCGGAGCCGCGTGAGTTATTGACGCAGGCGTCCAAAATGCCGGGGCTGGATGGCCAAAAGATGTCGAAGTCATATCACAATACCATCTCGCTGCGTGAAGCTCCGGCCGATGTCGAAAAGAAATTGCGTACTATGCCCACCGATCCGGCGCGGGTTCGCCGCCACGATGCGGGTAATCCGGATCGCTGCCCGGTCTGGCAGTTCCATCAGGTCTATTCGACGGACGTGACCAAGGCTTGGGTTCAGGAAGGTTGCCGCAGTGCTGGTATCGGCTGCCTGGAGTGTAAAAAACCACTGATCGAGGCGATCTTGGCTGAGTTGGCACCGATCAAGGAGCGAGCAGCCCAGTACGAAGCAGACCGTGATCTGGTTCGAGCCATTATTCACGAGGGTTGTGAGAGGGCACGGGAGGTAGCGCGCCAAACGCTGGGTGAGGTACGGCAGGCGATGGGGCTGGAGTACTAAGTTCCTTCCTCATGAGACAAACACGCGCAACTACGGTAGCATAGCGCCGCATGACCCAGCCGCCGACGATGAGTTCCGGACCCGAACATCGAGCTCATCGCCCGAGGCCAGAGCAACAAGGGCATCGCCACGTCCCTCTCGCTCAGCGAGGGCACCGTCAAGGGCTACGTCA
>JANNJI010000417.1:0-7114 GCA_031405795.1 Gammaproteobacteria bacterium | reverse complement strand
TAGTTTGTTACCACTGACGACTGGATTAGTTAAGATGCTGCTCGATTTGGCAAATTGGATGTCATTGTCATTCGTCATACCGGTATCATCATGAACAATCTGCGTCACTAAGCGTGTGCGTGCCACAATTTTACCGGTATCGCGGCGTATCCAATGCAAAAACCCGTTAAAATCCCCTACCACCAGATACTGTTGATGGATCTGCGGTTTGGTAAGGGCGCGCCTTTGCAATGCCGATTGTTTCCAGAGAGTTGCACCGTTACTGCGATCAATCGCCCATAACTCGCCATCACTGCTGGTCAGATAAATACGATAAGCATCAATGGCCATACCTGCATACGAATCAATGTCACGTACCCAATGGATTCGCCCTGAGCCAACCTGAATGGCAGCAAGCCTGCCTTGGTAGGCAACGACATAGACTAAATCATCAACAACAACCGGCTCGCTATCAATGTCGACAATACGTTCCAGGTCGGTTCTACCCTGAGAAACCGCCACCGTGGCCTGCCACAAAATTTTTCCTGTTTGCAAATTAAACGCAATAAGTTTACCACTATCGTAACCCACCAAGACCATATCGCCGGTGATCACTGGGCTGCTCGTACCGCGTAGCGTTAACGCCGGGGTACGCTGTTCAGCAAGCCAGATCCGCTCGCCGGTTTTTTCGTTTAAGCCGTAGACATTGCCATCCACACAACGTACCACCACAACACCTTTGGCAGACTGTGGCGTCGCCAATACCTCACTGGAAACAAGCGTCCGCCATCGCTCATTACCGGTCATTATATCCAGCGCGGCAACATCGCCATGGCTACTCCCCAGCAGCAACGCGGATTCCGTCATGCCCGGTGAACTGCCAATCGGCATTGCCATTTCACGCTGCCATTTAATATCGCCAGTTTCAATATCAAACGCGACAACACGCCCACGATAATCAGCCACATAGGCAATACTTTGACGCACCACAGGGGTTAAGCGCAAATAAAAATCACCTGCACCATCACCCAGCTTACCCGACCATGCGCGCCGGATGGGAAAAGCATTCTCCAATGGCGTGAGCTCTGCAGGCGGCAATATGGGCGAGGGCGAAGAAGAACATGCCAACAGATTAGCCAGTAAAAAAACAAAAACGCAAATACGTAACATAAATACTATTTCTTTTCCGTGGCAGCCACAGGTGCGGCTTCTGTGCTGCTGGTCATCGCACTGGCGGTTAGCAGGTCATCGCGTTTCATTTCCAGAAACTGCCGACGTTGACCTTGTATGCCTGCATCATTTAAAGCCTGTGTGTAGGCCTCGCGTGCTTTATCATTTTTACCCTGGATTTTATACGCATCACCGCGTAATTCTGCGTATTCCACCTCGAACGCGGGTTCGTGCATTGGTTCTATTAACGCCAAAGCTTCGTCTACTCTATTTTGCTGGATTAGCACTCGTGCCAGGCGAATTCTCGATAGATGACCAATCGAATCGTGCGTGGCATTTTTTACGGCCCAGCCTAGATTCGTTTCGGCATCCGCATAATTCCCCGTATCGATATTGCGCTTTGCCACAACCAATACAGCCAATGCTGCATAAGGTGTCGCTTGAAAATCGCTCTGCAATTTTTGCAAGGTGCTTTTTATTACCTCATCTTTATTGTTTTGCACGGCCTCTGCAAATTCACTATAGGTAAGCGAGGCGGTTTCTGCACGCTCATGTTTATAATCGCGCCAATAGATCACGCTCACCACAATAGCAACACCAATGGCAGCCCCGACAAAGACAGCCTTGCCATTTTCTTTCCACCAGTTTTTTAATGCTTCTACCTGCTCATCTTCTGCTAAATGAATATCGGTCATGACTCACGCTCCAGCTGATTTATTTAAAATTTTCCTGCAACCAGTTTACTAATTCAGATCGGCTGATTTTTTGTTGCGCCTGATCCTCTCGTAAAAATTTGATAGATACTGCATCCTGCTGACATTCATCGTCACCGATAATAAACGCCAATTTTGCGCCGCTTTTGTCCGCACGCTTCATCTGATTTTTGAAACCACCACCACCCAAGTTACTTTGCAGTGTCAGCCATGGCAGTGCATCACGTAACATTTCAGCAAGCATTATTCCTTGCTGCTCTGCTTGTTCTCCAACCATAATCAGATAACCATGGTTTAACGCGGCAACGTCGGTAACTGGCTTGCCTTCCAACATGGCTACCACGCGTTCCATGCCCAGCGCAAAACCAACTGCCGGTACATCGCTGCCACCTAATTGAGCAACCAGTCCGTCATAACGGCCACCCGCACAAACTGTCCCTTGTGCGCCCAGTTTATCCGTGACCCATTCAAACACGGTTTGATTGTAATAATCCAGGCCACGCACCAAACGCGGATTTACCGTATATGGTACCTTATTTCGCTGTAATTGATCGCACAACTGCGTAAAGTGTTGTTTTGACTCAGCATCTATCCAATCCATTAACTTGGGTGCCGCATTGATCACATCCTGTATATCCGGATTTTTGCTATCCAGGACACGCAAGGGGTTGCTGTGCATGCGTCGCTGGCTGTCTTCGTCCAAGCGTTGTTCATTCGCCGCCAGATAAGCAACCAACTCCTGTCGATATGCAGCGCGTGCTTCACCTGCGCCTAATGTATTTATTTCCAGACGCACATCGCCAGCCAAACCAAGGCGCCTCCACAAGCGCGCCGTCAAAAGGATCAATTCAATATCCGCATCGGGGCCGTGCAAACCGAACACCTCCACCCCAAGCTGGTGAAACTGGCGATAACGTCCCTTTTGCGGACGCTCATGGCGAAACATTGCACCGGCATACCATAGTTTCTGTGTCTGGTTGTAGAGTAAACCATTTTCAATCGCCGCTCTGACGCAACCGGCAGTGCCTTCGGGACGTAATGTCAAACTGTCGTTATTGCGATCCAGGAAGGTATACATTTCCTTCTCGACGATATCGGTAACTTCGCCGATTGAACGCTTGAACAATTCCGTCATCTCAACGATCGGTAAGCGAATCTCGTGATAGCCATAACCGCGCATCAAGTCACGAAAATGATCCTCCAGCCAACGCCAATAAGGCGTCTGGGCTGGCAGAATGTCATTCATTCCTCGTATTGCTTGGATAGTTTTGCTCACGGGTAAATCCTAACTGACAGGTAAACTATTAAACGCTAAATTTTTTCTTCTGCGGAACTACCGACGGTAAACATGGCCACGTCATCTTTCACATAATTGCTGAAATCAAACGGCTTGCCCTGATAACTAACCTTGACCCCTTTTGCGTAACCTAATACTACGCGCAATGGCGGCTCTCCACGCAACGTTAGTACAGAATCTTTTGTCACCAATCGATACACGATTTGATTGCCATTGGCATCCTGTACATCAGTCCAGGAATCCGCCTGGTATTTAAGCCGTAATATAACCGTATGGCCTGTTTCTAACTTCGGATCTGGCACAGCCTCAGCACCGGGTGATTTGAATTCAGGTGCAGTATCTGGCGTTGTTTGAATTATCGGGGAAGTGGTAGTTTCGACCGGGCCTGTGTCCGCGCCTGACGCACCTGGCATAGTATTGCCAATAGTGGGTTGCGGTTGTACACCGGCGGGTACGGCACCCGAGGAAGGCGTTGTTGAAGTTCTATTAAAATCAAAAATATGCAGCTGTTCAGCAATCCACAGAAAACCCGCTGTAATCAGTAACATCAAAATCAGGACAATGCCAAGTTGTAGTAGTCGTTTCTGAACTTGACGCACTGGTAAAATATTTATATTTTCAGGAATGAGCGCGGCCTCAATATCCTGGCCTTGGGTAAAGGCAAGTACAATTTCATTTTCCGGCAATTTGAGTATGCGCGCATAAGAACGTAAATATCCACACACATAAGCATCGCCGGGAAGATCGTCATACTTGTCTTCTTCCAGCGCGTTAATCAACTTCGGATCCAGCCGCAGGTGGTTGGCAATCTCTGTAACTGTCATGTGTGTAGCTTCGCGAGCAGCACGCAATCGCCGCCCTGGTAATATCCGCTTTGGGTTGTCGTATGACGGCGCTTTTTCTGTCTTGTCCTGCTCAACACTCACGAATCACTTTCCTTTTTTCGATTCAAGTTTGCGCATCAATTCCGCTTCCTTGGAATCAGGAAATTTTCCTTTCAGGGTCATGGCATAACTCGTCGCTGATTCTTGGTTGTTGCGCTCTTGTTCTAATAAGTAGCCTAGCCATAAACTGGCAGCCGTATGCTGCGACACCGCAAGGAAACGTCCGAAATAGGCGTAGGCGGCCTGTGTATCTTTTTTATCGAAGCTCAATTGCGCCATATTCAACAGGCTTTTGGCTAATTTTGGATTCAGTTGCAACGCCTTGCGTAGGGCATTCTCTGCTTTCTGCAATGTACCCCGGCTTAATTCACATAAACCAATATTTTCATACACTTGATCTTTTTCCGAGTACAATGAATCATCAACTGCAATATTGAACTGGATTTGTGCACCATCATAATCTTTGATATCACAAAGAAACACACCATAGTTATTGTGCAATGCCGCATTAGTCGGTGATAGTTCCAGTGCAACTTCGTAATGCGCTTTCGCCTTATCGAATTCTTTAATACGCCGATGTAACTCAGCCTTAACCTGGTGCGCCTTTGTATTTTTAGAGTTATATTTTAATGCCTTTTCCAATTTTTGCATGGCCACTTCATACCGACCCTGTTGCATGTAACCCAGACCAAGTTGCGCATTCAGTTCCGCTGCACGCTCCGCATCAGCCGGCTCAATACTGCGTTCAGTAGTACAGCCGAACATGGTGGTTGAAAGTATAAATAGTAATGCCAGGTATTTCATTATCTCACTCCATCCAGCGAAACGCGGCGCGATGTTCGCTTGGTACGATCCATCACTTTTCCTGCTAATTGCCCGCATGCCGCATCAATATCGTCGCCGCGCGTTTTACGCGTGACTGTCATTAACCCCGCCTGCATTAGGACGTCGCGAAATGCATTGATCTGTTCCAGGCTGGAGCAGCGGTATTGGGTATTAGGAAACGGGTTAAATGGAATCAAATTTATTTTGGCCGGCACATTTCGCAAAATTTTTGCTAATGCGCGTGCATGCTCAAGACTATCGTTCACACCGTCCAGCATCACATATTCAAATGTCACATGCCGTCGTTGCCCGCTCTCGACATAGCGGCAACAGGCAGCAAGCAATTCAGCAATGGGGTATTTCCGATTCAATGGCACAAGTTGACTTCGCAAGTCATCAGTAGGGGCATGTAACGACACCGCCAAACTTACATCACTGACCTCTGCTAAACGATCCAATGCAGGTACCACACCCGACGTACTCAAGGTAATACGCCTCTTTGACAACCCATACACATCATCATCCATCATCAATGACATAGCCTTAACGACATTGTCAAAGTTCAACAACGGCTCACCCATACCCATAAACACGACATTACTGATAACACGTTCTGCGACACGCGGAGTAACACCCAATAACCGATTCACCACCCACAATTGGCCGATGATTTCGCCCACGGTTAAATTTCGATTAAATCCTTGTTGTGCCGTTGAACAGAAGCTACATTCCAATGCACAACCGACTTGTGATGAAACACACAAGGTGGCGCGATCAGCCTCGGGAATAAATACGGTTTCAATGCAATTGCCGCTGTCCAGACGTAACGACAATTTTATCGTCCCATCATGGGAGCGTTGTTCATCAGCGATCTGAGGTGGACGTATCTCTGCGCACTCGTTGAGTTTATCGCGCAAGGATTTACTCAAATTGGTCATGGCGTCGAAATTATCAACGCCGCCTTGATAAACCCACTTGAGAATTTGCGCAGCACGAAACGGTTTTTCACCCAGCTCGGTGAAAAATGCCTGTAAGCCTGCCCGATCAAAATCCAGCAGATTAACTTTCGTGTTTGCGCTCACCGTTCACCTTAACCGTTAACGGGTTCGAGGACAAAGTTCTTTATCACTAAAGAAAAAGGCTATTTCGCCCTTTGCGGTATCCGGACCATCCGAACCATGCACGGCATTTTCGGTGATGTCGGTAGCAAAGTCCGCACGAATGGTGCCCGCTGCGGCATTCTTAGGATTCGTGGCACCCATCACATCACGGTTCTTAGTGATGGCATTCTCACCTTCCAACACCTGGACCATGATGGGTCCAGAAGTCATGTATTGCACTAACTCGCCAAAAAATGGCCTCTCTTTATGCACAGCGTAAAACTGGCCTGCCTTTTCTTTGCTCAAATGCATCATCTTCGCCGCAATGATACGCAAGCCTGCCTGCTCAAAGCGGGCATAAATCTGCCCAATGACGTTTTTTGCCACGGCATCGGGTTTGATGATCGAAATAGTACGTTCAATTGCCATTAGAAAACTCCCTCAAGATTTTACTTTATACCATAAATAAACCCGCGCCAGGCGCGGGTCTGCTTCACAAAAACGGGTGAATTGTAGCCCCTCAATTGGGGTATAAGCAATTGAATCCGTTAACTTCTTTCGTCAATCCAAGCCATTTGAATGGCTTCCAGTATTTTCTCACTGGAACGGTTCGGATCATCATCAAACTCGCCTAAATCACACACCCAGCCGTGCAAATCAGTAAAACGGACATATTGCGGATCGACCTCGGCATGTGCCTCATCCAAGGCAATGGCAATATCCAACGTATCAGTCCACTTCAAACCCATTGTTTTATCCCTCTATTTCTGGTGTTCGGAAACCATGTTGATGGTGTATTTCGGTATCTCAACCACCAGATCCTGCTTACCGACGAGCGCCTGACAGCTCAAGCGTGAATCAGGATCTAAGCCCCAGGCCTTATCCAATAAGTCCTCTTCGTCATCGGTTGCTACGTTGAGTGATTCGGCACCCTCGCGGATATATACATGGCAAGTTGTGCAGGCACAGGATTTCTCACAGGCATGTTCAATATCAATGCCGTTTTGCAATGCCGCATCACAAACACTGATCCCTGGTTGCACATCAATCACCGCCCCTTTTGGGCAAATTTCCGGGTGCGGCAAAAATATAATTTTGGTCATGCCACTGCCTTTAATTATTGAAATTCATTCACATTATGGCCCG
>JANNJI010000416.1:0-3754 GCA_031405795.1 Gammaproteobacteria bacterium | reverse complement strand
TTCCAAAAAAGCCCCTCCGGTCAAAGTGGTGACAGTTGCCAGCCCCAAACGGGTTCCGGTCAAGGCGGTGGCGGTCTCCCGGCCCAAGCCAAAATCCGGTGATAACACAGGTCTACTGACTGAATTTAAAAACTTCACGCCCTACGCCATCAAAAAAGGCGAAGATTACATGAACGAGGAACAGGGCGAGCATTTTCGTCATATTCTCGACGAATGGAAAAAGGAGTTAATGGAAGAAGTGGATCGCACGGTGCATCACATGCAGGATGAAGCCGCCAATTTCCCCGATCCGAATGATCGCGCTACCCAGGAATCAGAATTCACCATGGAACTGCGGGCTCGTGACCGGGAACGCAAACTGATCAAGAAAATCGATGAGGCAATTGTCAAAATCGACGGTGGTGAGTACGGCTATTGTGAACAATGTGGTGTTGAAATCGGCTTGCGCCGTCTGGAAGCCCGCCCCACGGCTGCCTTATGCATCGACTGCAAGAGTCTGGACGAGATTCGCGAAAAACAGCGTGGCTGATGGTGTTTACGCCAGGCCGGGGGGCACGGTGCAGGCCAGTGCCCGGCCATCCTCGCGTCGATCCACTTGAATCTTGAGATTGTTGCTGGCAGCAAATTCCATAACAAACTGGTAAGCATTCGGGTTTGCATCAGCAAGGCAGCGGGCAACAATCAAACATTTCTCACCATCGACGATGCACGGTTTGACGCTGGTGGAATACCGCAGACGGCGATCTTCATCAAAACTCGCCAAGGTGGAAGAAATCCGTTCAATCCAGTCCGTGGGCCGCAAGGTCTTGCCGTCCTCCCTGACCCCGCGGATCACAAAATACTCTTCTGGTAACTCCATTAACTTGATCCCTTCTAGTTGCAGAAACAACACAATTAAGCTCACACTCCATCTCACACCGTCTTCCCTGACTCTATAGCGGCAATCCTACCGGCAGGTTTACGTCATGAATGTTATAGATGCAATTTCCGGGCGCAAAGCCACACGAGCCTTCTTAGCAACCCCAGTCCCTCTCGCCACCATTGAAGCCATACTTGACGTAGCGCGTTGGGCACCGTCGGGGGTCAATAGCCAGCCCTGGCAAGTGTGTGTCGTGCGCGGCACCCGTAAAGAGAAAATCACCCAGGCCTTAATCGAGGCGCGCCAACAACAACAACCTGAACACGCCGACTACCAGTATTACCCAAGCCAGTGGGTTGAACCCTACCGGACGCGTCGCCTTGTCTGTGGTAAGGCCCTGTATGACGCCTTAGGCATACGTCGCGAAGATAAAACCCGGCAGAATCAGGCCTGGATGAACAATTACCGTTTTTTTGGCGCCCCCGTTGGTTTATTTTTTCTGCTGAATAAGACCATGGCACAAGGCTCCTGGCTGGACATGGGCATGTTCATCCAGAATGTCATGCTCGCCGCCCGCGATGCTGGCTTGGAAACCTGCCCGCAAGCCGCCTTGGCCGATTACCCGGATATTATCCGTACCCAGTTGGACCTACCCGATAACCTCGCCATGGTCTGCGGCATGGCGCTGGGCTATGCCGACCACGCACAGCCGGTGAACCAGTATCGGCTTGAGCGGGCTGCGGTGAGTGAATTTACGCGGTGGTATGAATAGCCGATTTGTACAAGACTCACTGGAGTAACGGATGATCTTTCGGTAATTGCTTGGAGTACCAAATGGCGAGTTTGTGGCGCATGGATAGTTGCGAGACCTGATCTTCGGGCATGGCTTGAATGATTTTGTCATGCACCAGTAACCGGTAAATATAGAGGATTTTTTCGCTGGCCGAGTCCGTCGGTTCAAAGATAACAGCACCGCGCGCTTCACCGTATTTCACGCCCGCAAGAATCGCCGCCTTCACCAGCTCTGCTTCATTTTTTATCTTTTTCATGAATACCGGCCTGCCCAGGTTTAATGATTGAGGTCTAAAGAGCGTAGCGTCTTCATGGCCCTTTTACAAAGTTAAAAAGCACTATCCATGTTCAAACTCACCGCCTACTCGGCTTCCGCACGGTCGTTCCTTGACGCTGTTTAAGGTAACATGGACAGGCTCATATTATTTTTAATTATTTGGAAAGTACCCATGCAAACTGTTTCATTCCAGCTTAATACCGAACACATCGAGCTCTGCAATCTGCTCAAGCTCACTGGCTTGGCCACCAGCGGCGGTCAGGGCAAGTCCTTGGTCGCCACCGGTCAAGTCCAGGTGGATGGCCAGCCCGAGAGCCGCAAGACGGCGAAAATACGCGCCGGGCAAATCGTCGAATGCCTCGACACGAGAATCGAAGTTGTGGGGAAATAATCATGGCGCTGAAGGCCACCGTCTTCAAAGCCGAGTTGCAGATTGCCGACATGGATCGCAACTACTACCAAAATCATAGTCTCACCGTTGCCCGTCACCCATCGGAAACCGACGAACGCATGATGGTACGCATTCTGGCGTTCGCGTTATATGCCAGCGATGCGCTTACCTTTGGCAAAGGTATCGCAGCGGACGATGAACCGACGCTATGGGAAAAAGATCTGACCGGCACGATTGAACGCTGGATCGATGTCGGCCATCCCGAAGAACGCGAAATCCGCAAGGCCTGCGGCCGTGCCAAGCACGTGGTGATCATCAGCTATGGCCGCGCCGCCGAGCAATGGTGGAATCAACACCGCGACAAACTGCAACGCATCAGCAACCTTACTGTATTGCGCTTACCCAGTACGGCAACTCAATCACTGGCAGCATTGGCCAATCGCAACATGGTCTTGCAATGCAACATTCAAGAAGGCCTGACATGGATCACAGCCGATTCCGGCGCGGTACAAATCGAGCCGGAGGTGTTATTGTCCACGCAGGGCAGCACATAACTTCTACTTAGTTGTGACTTAATCAAACAGATCATAGAACAAGCGTCTCTCTCAACATTGACCGGCTGATCACGAGCATGTGTTACGCAATCCAACCGTGATCAGCGCACGCGCCTCCCATCAAGATAACGGACAAAGGCTTTTTCCATTTCCACCAGAAATAACACCGACGAGGCGACCAACACAATACGCAGCCAGGTAAGCGCATCGATGGCAGCGGTGCCAAATAATGTCTGCATGGGGCCCAGATAGGTAAAGGCAAGTTGAAACAACAGCAGCAAACCAATCGCCATTAAGACATAACGATTACCAAACAGACCGGCTCGATTAAATACCGAGGCCGTGAGGTAACGGGAATTGAACAAATAAAATATCTCAAACATCACCAAGGTGTTGACGGTGACGGTACGGGCCAGTTCGATGCTACCACCCTGATCATGTTCCCAGAGAAACATGCCAAAGGCGCCCACCACCAGAATGAGCGAAACAAAGGCAATGCGCCAGATTAATAATCGCGTGAGCAGGGGTTCAAGCGGATCACGCGGCGGTCGTTGCATGACATTGGCTTCCGGCGGTTCAAACGCCAAGGTCAGCGCCAGTGTCACTGTCGTGACCATATTGACCCACAAGATCTGCACGGGGGTAATCGGCAGCATCTGGCCGAGCATGATGGCGATGATGATAATCAAAGCCTGACCGCCACTGGTAGGCAGTATGAACAAAATGGCCTTTTTAAGATTGTCGTAGACAGTACGCCCCTCCTCGACTGCATAGACTATCGAGGCGACTCAAGCACTGGTAAGCCTCGATGTACTCCATCTCTGCTTTGGAGCCTCGTGCCCACTCGGCGCGGCATTCGTCGACGGCGGCGCTGGAGAGCA
>JANNJI010000415.1:0-4720 GCA_031405795.1 Gammaproteobacteria bacterium | reverse complement strand
TTGGCGGCAATTACACGATCATGATGATGGTGCAGTGTGTCGGCAACAAACACGCGTTGGAACAATTGATAAGCAGCGAGGCCGATTCACTCGATCTGCGTGCCCATGTCGATCTCATCGACGCCAAATTGCATCAGCATGTTTTACCGGATGCACAGATCACCGTGTACGGCGCAGATCGCGCAGGCATTGTCGCCAAGGTGACTGGTGTACTCGCCGAGGTTGGTTTTCATATTCTCGATCTCGAATCCGATGTCGGTGGCACACCCGACAAGCCCTTTTATGTAATGTACATTGAAGGTGTTGCCAGCGAGGGCCTTGATATCATCGAAGCCGCGCTGAATATTATTCGCAAGGATGGCATTGACGTACACCTGGAACCCATCGACACCCTGTTGGGCTAAGGCACATGGCCTTGTTAACGGTTTTAACCTATCCCGATCCCCGTCTGAAAGAAACCGCCGAACCGGTGGCGCTGTTCGATGCAGAGCTGCGGGATTTTATTATGAACCTGGAAGAAACCATGCGCACCTCGCCCGGCGGTGTCGGCATCGCCGCCACCCAAGTCGGCCGCTTGCAACGCATCGTCATCGTCGATGTCTCCAGCAAACCCAAGATCATACAACATGGCCGATTGATTTTGATCAATCCCGAAATACAAAGCTGGGACGGCATGATCAAAGGCCGCGAAGGTTGTATGTCCGTTCCCGATTTCACCGGCAACGTGATCCGCGCCGAACGTATTACGATCAAGGCACACGATGAACACGGTGCCGAACATATTTATGATATGGAAGGTTACGAAGCCCGCGCCGTGCAACACGAATGCGATCACCTCGATGGTTTATTATTTCTCGACCGCCTGGTCAGCCGCCGCCATGATCTGTTTCCGCGTAAGAAAAAATAATAAGCTGCGTGTCTTAGCAACGCGTGTAAAACTAAGAAACCGCTGATTAATTACTATTTTGTCGATCGCGCCTCGTCGTTCCGGCCAAACGCAGTGCGAGCCGGAATTCACCAAATCAATTAGATTACTGGCTGTCGACGGTAGCCGGGTTGAAGAGCTTTCATTAAACATGGTATTTTTCTACAGTTATCAGGCATACGTAATGATCAACGCGCCACATGCCGACCCACGTCATGAATAAACAAAATGCGTGTCGACAGCCAAACTTTGTGGCAGAATCCTGTTTATTACACTGTCAGGGAGTTCGGATAAACATGAGTAAAAAATCAGACACCGTTTCTATCGCGTTACGCATCCGCCGCGTCACCTACGAAGACGCCTATGTCGCGGTTCCAGTAACTGACGCCATTACAAAACAGAACGAAGATGGTAGTGTGGGTATCGATATTGAAACCTTCTTCGCCGAAGCAATTCGTATCAGCAAAGACCCACGCGTGGAGTGGCAAATTGAAACATGTGAAACCGAGCCGCATCCAACGCAAGGGCCAACGCCGGACGACCGCGAGAGTTTTGATGCGTTTTATCCAGCAAATTCCTGATTCGTGCAGTGAGGTCGACAGAAATGATGCAGGCGGTGAAGTGATACAGGTTTAGTTATTTTGTCATTTCGAGTGAAAGGAGAAATCTGTCTGCTGCGTACTAACGTGGTGTGATTATCGTCGTCGGGGAAGTTTTCCCGGCAACTCGATTACTGTTCCTAACACATTTCTCTACAACTCGTTCCAGACGTTGTCTCGGTTGCTGTTTCCGACGCAACTCATACCTCCTGCTTTCATGCAGTCGTACTCCCGGCGTTGCACTCGACTGTTCGTTCCCGACGCAGTCTACTAAATCCTTCTCTGGATTCGTCCCTTCGCCCGTCCGTGGGCTTGCATGCAGTCGTTCCCCACTCACTATGCATGGCATTCCCTGTTCAATTGGAGCACGGCATTGTCTGTTACGTCGATTCCCGTATGATGTGCTATATCAAGTAGCTAAAAAATAACTATTAACAAACAAAATATGTGTCGAAACTCAGGCGTTGTGGCAGAATCCTGTTTACTACGCCGTTGGGCGTCTTAGGAAAGAGAGGATCACCATGCGCGCATGCGCCATCGCACCGCAGGATCGGCGGGATCAGGTTAGACGAGTAGGCGAGGATCTTGTCCGTCATCATGGCAAGAAGGATTTCTACTCGGTTCAGGAAGTCAAAGACGCAAATCACCGTTGCAAGATCAGCCCGGATTTCGGTTGTTGGTCGCATGCGACCTTCAATACGCACTCAGACTTCGATGCTTATCATCAATCAATCGGCGAACAGTGCGATTACGGTGCCATGAAACTCGAAATGCTTTCCTCAGTGAGTAATGACCCGGATACATCTTTGTTCGACATTGATCTGTCATGGCTGGAGTTCCCTAATGTCGATTGGTCTATTTTCGATTTCTTTGATATTTTTTAAATAATCTCGACATTATACGTGTCGAATATCTAACACTGTTGCCGAATCTTACCATCAATGGCAGACTTTGGCATAACGCTGTCTAAGAAAGGGAAAGGCAGAATATTTTTCACTGTTAGGGGCGTAGCCACTCAGACAAAGGAGAAATGCATGGATTATTCAGCAGCACTTAAATCGGAAATTGCCGGTCCTGCTGTCACATTACTTGCACCTGGAGTCATTGCATTGACTCCATATGTATTTATTTTGTTGCATTATTACCCGGAAATCTACGTGGCGGGTATTTCGCATGTAACACTAACCGCAGTCCTTGGCTTCCTTGTGTCTACTGGATTTGGTCTGTTGGCTCAGGAGCTGGGTACACACATCGAGGCATTTATTATTGATCCAATCTTGATTAAAAAGGACAGTGCGCATAAAGATAATTGGTATAAGTATCTACGCTGCACCTTTCCTGACAATTTGGTGGCAAGAAGCTATATAGAAAGCTTGGTTTTGCATTTAAAATTCGAGCTGAACACGGCATCTGCCTTGATACTAGGCTGGGTAGGATTACTTTGGTTAATGACAATGAGTGTAGTGGTTGACGTAAGCAGTTTTTTTATCGTCACCGGCTGTGTATTTGCCGGGGTCATCTATCTTGTTTTTGAGGCGGTAGGTACTGGGCAAGTACTTGGTCGAGTAAGGGCGGAATTGCTCAAAGGAGTGGGTAATCCGCCAATAACATGAAAAAACCTTGCACCACTGACACTCCAAATTCAGACAGCCCCCTGCACTGTCGCTTCGCACTGATTTTTGTGGCTAATTGGGAGTGTTACTATTTGCCGGAGTGCCCGTACTAGATCATTACAACTTTTCGGAGTACAGGAAACTGTACTGGAAGACTTGGGGAAAAGATGATGAATAATGAATTTATTATTGTGCTAATAATTTTGTTGGTAGTGGCAGTAAATATTATATGGTATCGAGCAAAGATGTTTATTCGTAGCAATGGTCTTAAGGCAAATTGGTTTTGGAGCCATTTCAGGGATTTTTATTCTTTGTATAGCTTATCAAAAGATAAATACCCAAGAGAAGTACGAGTCAAGGCAATAATGTATTTAATTTATTTATCCGGGATGATTTTTATAGTTTTAATTATTGGTGGGGTATTGCGGTAGGAATTTAAAAAACATGTCTCATCTATGGCAAAGCCAATCTGACCATAACGTGGTATAAAGCGGCGCATCTGAACTTAGGTTGTTATACATACCAAAAAGGAAATAATGCAATGAATAATTTAAGTATTAAAGGTATCTTGTTAGGTCTTTTAGTAACTATTGTTATAGACATTATTGGAGGGATTGCAGCGATACCACTGTTCGCCTTAAGTATGTCTGAAGAGGCGCTGAAGGCCTTGAACGAAGATACTGGAGCACTTATATGGAGCTTACTGATAGGCACAGTCTCTACCATCATTGGCGGGTTTATTGCCGCCAGGTTTGGTAAATTAGCGCCTTATAAGAATTCAGCTGTTGTTGGTGTAATAGGTCTGATAGCCGGAGTATTATTAGGAGGTGACGCCCCTTTATGGTTTAACATCATCGGTTTTGCCTCAGTTATTCCGGCAGCGCTGCTCGGTGGTTATCTTGTAGCACGTAAAAATCTATAACGAGTCCCCAATGCAGATCAAACTCTATTACACCCCCAAGACCCGCGCCCAACGCGTGCGTTGGTTGTTGGAAGAATTGGCGTTGCCTTATGAACTGATCCCGATTGATATATTCGGCGGCCAAGGCAACACCGCCGAGTACCGCAAGATCCATCCGCACGGTACCGTGCCTGCATTGGACATTGATGGTGAAATCATGTTGGAAACCGGGGCGATGTGTCATTGGTTGACTGAACAGGTGCCAGAGAAACATCTCGCACCTGCGGTTACCGATCCCGCCTACAAGAAATATTTGCAATGGATGTATTACGTGCCGGGGACGATGGAGCCGCCGATTTTCTTGGCACTGCAACACACCAAGATCCTGCCGGAGGAGCAACGCCTGCCGCAGGTATTGCCTTGGTGTGAGCACCGTTATCGTAAAGTGTTTGAGGTATTAAATGACCAGCTGCAAGGTCGTGAGTATCTGGTCACGGATCACTTTACCACGGCGGATTTGATGGTGGCGTCGGTGCTGACGTGGTTGCCCAAAGAGATTGTCAATTACCCGCAGCTTAAAGAGTTTGCGCTGCGCTGTAAGGAGCGTCCGGCGTATCAGCGCAGTTTGCAGGTGTGAAGCAAATGACGCGAGTGGGAGTGCTAAATAACTGTTCCTAAATGG
>JANNJI010000414.1:0-2485 GCA_031405795.1 Gammaproteobacteria bacterium | reverse complement strand
AGGTCGGCCTTCAGGCCGACTTCTTTTTGGTAAATACGCCTGCAAAAAATCCTAACCATTTACTCGTTGTCCCCGTGCCCGGTAATGCTGGCATCTCGGCAAATTGCGGCGAGGTCTCTGCCGGATCATTGGCATCAGCCGGATAGATACGCACACGCACGTCATACCAACCCGCCTGACCAGTGAGCGGATCAGAATTGGAAAGATGTTTACCTGCTTCACCCCCCGGTAACTCTTCGCCGATCACATGATTGAGCAGGAAGCCTTGTTCGGATTCATTCGCATCTTTATCCAGTCGCCATGCGCCCTTGGATTTACCAATCGCATTCCAGGTCCACACCGTGCCGGGCTCCACCGCTTCGGAATAACGGCATAAACAACGCACCTTGCCGTGCATCGACTCGACCCACATCCATTGCCCATCACCGATCCCGGCAGTCTGCGCGGTTTTCGGATGCACGTATAAAAAATTATAGGCGTGTATTTGCCGCAGCCAGGCGTTTTGTGAATCCCACGAGTGATACATCGCCATCGGTCGCTGGGTGACGGCATTGAGCGGATACTTGTGTTTATCGGTTAACTGGCCTTCCAGCGGTTCGTAATAAAACGGCAGCGGATCAAAATAGGTTTCAACCCGTTTACGCAAATGTTGCGGCGGTTGTTTGCCTTCGCGTTTGCCTTGCGCCGCCAGGCGGAACTTCATCAACACCTCGGAATAAATATGGATGTTGATCGGTTCGGCGTAACGCGTTAAGCGATGTTCCTGCGCCCATTTCAAATAACCGCGATTCCAATTGCGCATGTATTGATACGACTTGGGCATTTCATAATGGAACACGCAATTATTCTTGGCGTACATCTCCCATTGATTGGGATTGGGTTCGCCCTTCATGAATTTCTCGCCGCCCTTGCCGCGCCAACCGGCAAGAAAACCAATGCCCGAGCCGGGCTCGGTTTCATAGTTCACGATGAAGTCGGGATAGTCGCGGTATTTGCGCGTGCCATCGGCATGGCTGAAGGCCGGTAATTTCAGGCGTGATCCCAATTCGATCAGCACCTCTTGAAACGGTTTGCATTGACCGGTTGGTGGTACCACCGGGATACGCACCGAATCCATCGGTCCGTCGAATTCAGAGATCGGTCGATCCAACATGCTCATCACATCGTGACGTTCCAGGTAACTGGTGTCGGGCAAGACTAAATCTGCATAGGCGACCATCTCGGATTGAAACGCATCGCAGACGATCAAAAACGGAATTTTATATTCACCGTTGTCATGTTTGTCATTGAGCATGTGCCGCACTTCGCTGGTGTTCATCGTCGAGTTCCACGCCATGTTCGACATGAAAATCATCAACGTGTCGAGATGATACGGATCACCCCGCCAGGCATTGGTGATCACATTGTGCATCAGGCCGTGTGCGGCCAGCGGATATTCCCAGGAAAACGCCTTATCAATGCGCACCGGATTACCTTGATCATCGACAAATAAATCATCGGGATTCGCGGGCCAACCCAAGGGCATGCCGTTTAACGGACTGTTGGGTTTGACATCGTTCGGTGACTTCGGCGGTTTGGCGCAGGGCGGAATCGGTCGCGGGAACGGCGCCTTGTGACGAAAACCACCGGGGCGATCAATCGTGCCTAAGATAGTCATTAAGATCGACAAGGCGCGAATGGTTTGAAAACCATTGGAATGCGCGGCCAAACCGCGCATCGCATGAAAGGCCACGGGATTGCCGGTAATACTTTCGTGATCCTTGCCCCAGGCATCGGTCCAGGCGATCGGCAATTCGATCTTTTCATCGCGGGCGGTAATGCCCATCTCATAGGCGAGGCGTTTGATCGTCTCGGCGGGAATGCCGGTGACTTCCGCCGCCCAGTCGGGGGTGTAATTCGCCACACGTTCTTTTAGTAATTGAAAAGAGGGTTTAACCGCACGGCCATCGGGCATCACAAACTCACCCAGTAAATACGGATCGACATCACCCTTGCGAGTGCGCACCGGTTTGTCGCTATGCCGATCCCACCAGACACAATCCTGTGGATCAAAACAATCGGGGTCACGCGGCACATCGGTACGCACGAACAAACCAAAGTCATCGGCCTTGTCGTCGACACTGACCAGTTCGGCGGCATTAGTGTATTGCACGAGGAAGTCGCGATCATAAAGACCCGTGCTGATCAATTCATGGATCAACGCCAGCAACAACGCGCCATCGGTGCCGGGTTTGATCGGCACCCATTCATCAGCAATCGCCGAATAACCGGAACGGATCGGATTGACGGAAATAAATCGCCCGCCATTGCGTTTGAATTTTGACAGCGCCATCTTTAATGGATTGCGCCGCGGCCGCCGGCGCCGCCCTGCATCTGGCGCATGAAGTACACCCACACCGCGATCAGCAGCAGGATCGGGAAGGCGTTGAACAGCAACTGCACGATGACCGGCGTTTCTTTCGGCGGTTCGCCGACGATGCGCACG
>JANNJI010000413.1:0-3674 GCA_031405795.1 Gammaproteobacteria bacterium | reverse complement strand
GCGTTGCTCAGGCTGGCAGAACAGGCGGCGGGGGTGTTGGGTAAATCCAAAACTAATTTAGTTTCACAACAATCCAGACTCGATGAACTGCATCAGTTCCGTGTGGATTATCATTCACAATTGCAGAAAAATGGTCAAAGTGGCATGACAGGATCGACCATGCAAATGTATCGGCGGTTTATCGGCCAGTTGGATCAGGCGATCACGCAGCAACAAGGCACCGTGGTTGCCGCCGAAGGGGACTGTGCGCAAAAAAAACAACAATGGCAGCAGACCCACACCACGACGCAGATTTATGACAAGACGGTGGAACGCGCAGTTGGCCATGAACAACACGAAGAACAGCGCAAGGAACAGCGTGCGCAGGATGAACACGCACAGCGTAAAACACCAAGCAAGGATACCGATTAAATATTACTGGCATGACGCTTGCTACCTACAGGGTACGAATACATTGTTGAGGGTAAAGGTGATATGTCCACATCAATTCCGATAGCCGCCGGGTCAATCCAAGCGGCACCAGAAATTAGCGTTAACTCGTCCATATTGCTTGATACGACGGATCAAGATGCGCAGGCGCCTGAGGGCGGTTTCTCCGCAGTGTTAGCCGATTTTATGCAAGCCGCACTGCCGCCGGGGTTGGTCAGCCAAACCATCACCGACCCTGCAAATAAGCATGCGGGCACAGCACCAGGATTGATTACTACATCCGCATTACCCGAACTTCCCGCCAGCGTTAACGATAGCACCGGTGGCAATACATTGCCGGGGGCAATCCCGGTTGTTGCCTGGTCGGGGATGGTGGCGGTCGGTGATGAACAGGGCGCAGCGGCAATGCTGATGGGTGGCGATGGTAAGCAGACGCTGATCGGTAAACCTGTCCAGGCGACGAATATCAACACCGCAATGCAGCTTGCCGATCAGCAGGCATTGATGAAACCACTGTCACCAATTACCGGCTCAACAACGTGGGAAAATATTTTACCTGCCCAGTTGCAGCTGGCCAATGCGCAACGTAACGCGGGAATGCCAATCGTAGCGGAGGGGCAACAACTACTGGGAGCGGCAGATGGCAATGTATTTGCCGTGCTCACGCAAGAACCCGGTATTACTCAGACAGGGACAAACATCATTACACCGTATGCGGCCACCGCACGCGCTGAAGCAGCAGTTGGCAATATTGCGGTGCCGATCACGCATCCCAATTGGAGCAACAACTTGGGCGAGAGCATCAAATGGATGGTCCAACAACATACCCAGCACGCGGATTTGCGCCTGACACCGCCCGATTTAGGCATGTTAGAAGTGCGTGTGCAAGTCAATAACAATCAGACCAACATCACCTTCAGTTCACCTCACGCCCAAGTGTGTGATGCGGTTGAATCCGCGTTGCCACGCCTGCGTGAAATGTTTGGCCAGACCGGTCTGCAGCTGGGGGACGTCAACGTCAATGTGTCACATCAATCCATGTCACAGCAACATGCGCAAAACGGCGGTTCGCAAACACCGGGACACGGTGGTGGGGATGGCCGTGCTGAAGATAACGACGCCATAGCACACGCGGTATCGCCACTCCTGCCGCGTTATGGCGCTGGGCTGGTGGATGTGTACGCTTAAGTGGTTGTTGAAGAACTTTCATTGAGTAGTGCATTTTCAATTACAAATTTTTTACCAGTGCCAAATCGTAACCATGACGTTGCATGCTCAGCGTCTTGTTATCCGCGCCGCTGTCGGTGAAGCTGACTTCAATCGCGCTGTAACTCAGGTGCAGCCGTTCGGCGGCGGCGCTCGTCTCGCTGCGGGTGTCGACCGTTTGATAAAACGTCGGCAGGCACTGTTCAAAGGTATACGTCAAATATTCTTGGAGCTGGTTTTTCCCGGTGCGGACAAAATGGAGTTTCACTTGCTTCCCGGCGCAACCGGCCACGGCTTCCCGGAAAATACCGACACTGGCGCTGTCCAATCTTTTTTCGATCACAATGATACTGAACAAGGGCTTGCTACCTTCCCGGTTCGCCACCTCGCCGGTCTTCATGCGGATGTTGCGGTGTATCCCAAACACCAGAGAATCCAGTGCGATCATGCCCTCGTAACCCTTGGCGGTGACATTGCCTTTGATGCCTTCGTATTCCATGTAGATTGCCATTTGATTTTCCTTTGTATTGATTTTACAGAATAAATAAAATTACTGTTCCCACACTTTCCCAAACCGGATACCAAGCAGTTTGTTTTTTTCCACTACGTTTTTAAAGGTGTTGGGGTTGTCGTCGGGATGGTGTTCGGCGTAGTAAAGGCTGGCGCGGGATTCCGGTATGGTGAACAGTTTGGCGTGCGGAATCTTCTCCGGGGAAAAAGCAATTTTTTCTATCCAGGAAGGACTCACCGTCCCATCGTGATAAATCCGATAACGGCAATTCGCCTTGTCTAGCGCGTTAACTTGATTAAACACATTCATGAAATACCAGGTTTCCCCCTGGAACGGAATCGGCAGCAATTCCGCCACGTCACTGATCACGGGTCGCAGCAGTTCGGCGGCGCGGGGGCCGAGGATAAAACTGCGGGCAGGATTATCGGTAATATCCGGGTCTTTGTACCGATCAAGGTTGAGGCCGTTGTCGTTATCCCACTTAATGGGGGGGCTCCAGTTAGCCGCTTTCTTGTATCCGTCGTAATCGAAAATATCGTCGGGAATCGTGCTTTTGCCCGCCAAGACAACCGAGTTAGCTTCTGTGAACACAAAAGTTTTCTTGTTCGCCTCATGATCTAAAGACACAACATACACAATCATATTTAAGTTTCTTCTGTCATCCGTGTGCCCACTGAAGAGTGTCCTGTCCTGTTGTGCGTCCACTACTGTTCCCAGGCTTTCCCAAACCGGATACCACGCAGTTTGTTTTTTTCCACCACGTTTTTGAAGGTGTTGGGGTTGTCGTCAGGCTGGTGTTCGGCATAAAAAAACCGGCCAGGGGATTCCGGTATGATGAATAACTTGGCGTGCGGCACTTTATCCGCGAAGAAGGCCGGTTTTTCCAGCCAGCCTCGTTCCCCGGTGTCATATATGGCATAACGGGAATTCTCCTTATCCATCGCACCCTTCACTTGATTGAATACATTCATGAAATACCAGGTTTCCCCCTGAAATGGGATCGGTAATAACTCTGCCACGTCACTGATCACCGGTCGCAGCAGTTCAGCGGCGCGGGGGCCGAGGATAAAACTGCGGGCAGGATTATCAGTAATATCCGGGTCTTTGTACCGATCCAGGTTGAGGCCATCGTCGTCATCCCACTCAATGGCCGGGGGATTCCAGTTAGCGGCTTTCTTTTGCCCATTACAATCAAATTGATCGATACGGCTTTTAACTTTCCCCGAGATATGGTCTAGCGGATCGAGAGTAGTAACAAAGGTCTTCTTGTTTGCCTCATAATCTAAAGACACAACATACACAATCATAATTAAGCCCCTACTAGCAGTTCATGAATTGGAAAAGTACCCGCCTGTAATCGTAGCGCAATGTTCCGAAGGGCTTTCTCGACATCCGCTTTGGTTGCCCCCGGTATCGTCGCGGTCTCACGTAATACAAAGAAGACATTCGCATGATAGATTTTTGTGTGTATTCGGTTGTGCGCAAGGGCATTCGGCATATCTGGGTGCGGCGTCCTCGCCGATCCGTT
>JANNJI010000412.1:0-9504 GCA_031405795.1 Gammaproteobacteria bacterium | reverse complement strand
GCCACTTTGTTACCGGAGGCGCGGGTACATCCGTTGCTGCTGCTGCACTTGAGCCCGCAGTTGCTGAATTACACCCTCCGCCCTGAAATTGCGATTCCTTTGGTTTTTCTGGTGGGCATGGGTTACAGCTTCTGGCTGGCGAACCTGATTTATGGCATGCGTGCGCAACGCAAACGATTCAAGATCGAGATGTTTTTCTTTGCCTTGTTTTCTGTCATAGCATTATTCGTTTTAATACTTGGCGTTTCCGTGCCGTATATCGACCATGGCTACTTCTATCTGTTTTATGCCAACAGTATCGGTCTGTCGTTTGTACTGATTGTTGCCGCCTTGGTTGTCTTTCCCGATCTGCTGGCAGAACTGGCCGAGGTGGCCAAGCTCAGTTACGCCGCATCGACATTAAAAGGTGTGGATATCGCCTCCAGCCTGCAAAAACTTGAACAACTGATGACCCAGTCCCGGTTATATCAAAATGATAATCTGAACCTAGCGATGGTGGCCGAGGCCATGGGCTTGAGCGGTCATCAGTTATCGGAATTGGTGAATGGGCAATTTGGCATGAATTTCTCACGCTATATCCGCGAACAACGTGTGAATGCGGCCAAAAAGATCCTGGCCAAAGAGCCGAATTCTTCGGTGTTGGCCATTGGCCTGGAAACCGGATTCAAAACCCAATCTAATTTTTATACAGCCTTTAAAGAAATCACCGGCATGTCCCCCGGTGCCTATCGCAAATCCTTGCAACTCAACAGCGCCACAGTACCCGGTTCGTCCTGATTTATCATTCTGTAATCACCTAACCCATTGAAAAGATGGCGCTTGGTATTTTTCTGTTAACCCATTATCAACCAGGAAGTCGCCGCTGTTCTGGCGCACTAATCTAACTCTCACCGTATGCAGCACGGTCAATCACACCTTGCGGCAACGGTATTTAAAAACTGATTTCATTTTCAAAAAGGAAGGTAAATGTTATGCATGAAATTGGCAACATAAAACGTTTTTTGCGCCTCACCCTGTTTGCTCCTCTCGTTGTGCCATTTTTGTTGTGGTTGGTGGTCCCACTACAAATCAATGACGCGGCGCCGGGCGTATTATTATCGTTCGTTTGGATCATGATTTTATCACTGCCGTTTGGTGGTGTTCCGTATGCGATTTTTTATGTTGTGATCTGGCGTGTGATGAATAAATTAAATCGACGTAACATTATTATTCTGCTGTGGTTATTACCCCTATTATTCTATGTATGGTGTCTTGTACTCGGCACCGTGATCAATAGTATCGCTGCGTTACTGGGGGTGTGGGGGTTTGTTGCAGAAATGACGACAGTGGCGTGGGTCTATTTGTATATCTTCCCCGTCGGTTACCTCTATGTGTTTTTGACAATGGTTTTAATGTATTCGGCCCAATGTAGTCTGCGATTCTTTCACCCACCAACCAGGAGTAACGTATGATAGAAATTACCTATTTAGTTTATTTAGTTATCAGTATTGGTATGACAATATGGGTGGCACGTACCCTTCACAAAAATGGACGGGTATTTCTGGTCGACTGTTTTAATGCGAACGAGGCCCTCGCCGATTCGGTGAATCATTTGTTGGTGGTGGGTTTTTATTTAATTAATTTCGGTTATATCACCTTGACCCTTAAATACGGCACCAAGCCGGTTATTCTGCAAGAGGCAATGGAGTTCTTAAGCACCAAAGTGGGGCTGGTGATGTTAGTGCTCGGGGTTATGCATTTTTTCAATGTCTATGTCATTTCGCGCATGCGGCGACGGGCGCTTAACCAACAGCTTCCTCTGCAACCTGATCAAAAGCTTGTTTATCGTTAACGTAAATATCTCATAGTGGCCCAGCTATCAATAAAGTTGAAGGTTCCTTACCCATAAGTCGCGGGGTAGGGTGAGCCGGGCTTGATGTATACGACGCCATGGAAGGCGGAGATAGAGCAATGAGGCCCCCAGTTCAAACTGACCGCCGATGGCGCCGATACGACATCGTCGAGATACATCCGGAATAAGCTAATTCCCCCGATCGCTGTCAACCTGGGCTGCCGCACTGCGTTGTTACCGTCAGACCCACTCAAACATTATTTACAAGGAGATTTAAATGAAATTGTTAACTGCACTGAGCCTGTCAGCAGCGCTGATACTCGGCCAGACCCTGATCGTGAATACCGCTGTCGCCAACGAACAACGCCCCAAAGCACAGAAACAGACACGCGATCCCGGTGTCAACCATCGGCAGCACAATCAGCAACACCGCGTCAAAGACGGTGTGAAATCCGGAGAATTGACCAAGGACGAAGCTCAAGCGTTACGTGAAGAACGCAAAGCCATTCGCGAAAAAGAGCAGGCCTACAAGGCTGATGGCAAGTTAACGAAAGACGAGCGCAAAGACCTGCACCAGGACCTCAACGATAGCAGCAAACACATCTATGAAGAGAAACACGACGCTGAAAAACGTTAAGTAGCATTACTAAGCCACAACCATTACGCCGCCGGGTTATTAACGGCGGCGTGATGGCTTACCTGTCAAATGCAGCGAGATCGCGGACACCATTTATCAGCTCTTGCCGCAGCCTGGAGTTACCGCTCATAAAATTTATGCCTCCCTAACATCATACAACTTATTTATCCTGGATATCGCCCAGTTTATAAGCCATTTTTTCAGCGAAAAATTTTATGGTCACGTCATTTACCTGCGCATAAAACACAGCGACAATCTTGACGCGCTCGTGATACTGTACTCGGCGCATGGTGAAGGCTTCTTCAGGCGAGCAGATTATCGCCGTTGTTAATTTTTTAGAAAAAAACGCGTGTGTATGATCATTTGCGTGATCCTCACACACAAAATAAATCGAATATCGGGAGGGTGTATGCATAGCGGTCTTAGTTTTGCTTTGATCAGTGCTATTGTCGCATTGGTCGTTGGTGTTTTACTCATTGTTAAGGTGATGGCGTTACCGCAAGGTAATGAAACGATGCAACGTATTGCGCTTGCAATACAACAAGGTGCATCGGCCTATTTAAAACGTCAATACGTCACCATTGCCGTCGTTGGAATTATCTTGTGCATTATCATTGCCGTGTTCCTGAATGTGCTTACTGCCGTCGGTTTTGTAATCGGCGCGGTGTTGTCAGGTGTCGCGGGCTTCATTGGCATGCACATCTCTGTGCGCACCAACCTGCGTACCACGGAAGCGGCACGTAAGGGTCTGAATGCGGCCCTGCAAGTGGCCTTTCGCGGCGGCACCATCACCGGCCTGTTGGTCGTTGGTTTGGGCATGCTGGGTGTCGCGGGTTATTACGCGGTGCTGTTACAAATAGGTGCCCCCGCTGGTGCAAACCTCCTAGCCCCGTTAATTGGTTTAGCTTTTGGTGGCTCGTTGATCTCCATCTTTGCTCGTTTGGGCGGCGGCATTTTCACTAAAGGCGCGGATGTGGGCGCGGACTTAGTGGGCAAAGTTGAAGTCGGCATTCCCGAAGATGATCCACGTAACCCGGCGGTGATTGCCGACAACGTCGGTGACAACGTCGGTGATTGCGCCGGTATGGCGGCGGATTTATTCGAAACCTTCGCGGTCACCTTGATTGCAACCATGTTGTTGGGTTTTTATACCTTCGGCGCGGGTAACCAAAACGCAGTTATTTATCCGATGGTACTGGGTGGGGTCGGTATCATCGCTTCCATCGTCGGTACCTTCTTTGTGCGCGTCAAGGAAGGCGGCAAAGTCATGAACGCCTTGTACCGTGGCTTGATTGTCGCCGGAGTGATCGCCGCCGCCGCCTTTTACCCGGTAACAGACTGGTTGATGAAAGACATTGGACCTCAATATTCGGTGTGGAATTTGTATTTTTCGGCACTGGTTGGTCTGGCAGTGACGGCGTTATTGGTAATGATCACGGAATATTACACCGCGACCAATTTCTCCCCAGTACAAAAACTGGCGGCTTCTTCACAAACCGGTCATGGTACTAACATGATCGCTGGCTTGGCCTTGTCGATGCGCGCCACGGCAGCACCGGTGTTGGTGGTGTGCGGCGGTATTTTCGTGGCGTATCACTTCGCCGGTTTATACGGTATTGCGATTGCCGCCACCGCCATGTTATCGATGACCGGTATCATTGTCGCCCTGGATGCGTATGGCCCGATTACCGATAACGCCGGTGGTATTGCCGAAATGTCACACCTGGATGCCAGCGTACGCGTGATCACCGATGACCTGGATGCAGTGGGTAACACCACCAAAGCCGTCACCAAAGGTTACGCAATTGGTTCCGCCGGTTTGGCCGCGCTGGTGCTGTTTGCAGATTACACCCGCGAGCTCAACGTGCATTTCCAAGTCGCCTATCTGTTTGATCTCTCCGACTATCGCGTAATTATCGGTTTGTTCATCGGTGGTATGGTGCCGTATTTATTCGGTGCAATGGGTATGGAAGCGGTCGGTCGTGCGGCACAAGCCGTGGTGATCGAGGTACGCCGTCAGTTCAAAGAGATGCCCGGCATCATGACCGGCAAACAACTACCGGATTATTCGCGCGCGGTGGACATGCTGACCTTATCCGCCATTCGCGAAATGATCATCCCATCGCTGTTACCGGTGTTAGTACCGGTCTTGGTCGGTTTGTTGTTAGGACCACAAGCACTGGGCGGTGTCCTGATGGGCTCCATCGTCACTGGTTTGTTCGTTGCCATCTCCATGACCACTGGTGGCGGTGCATGGGATAACGCGAAGAAATACATCGAGCTGGGTAATTTTGGCGGCAAGGGTTCCGACGCACACAAAGCCGCCGTCACCGGCGACACCGTCGGGGATCCGTACAAAGACACCGCCGGTCCTGCGATCAATCCGTTGATCAAGATCATCAACATCGTTGCATTGTTGATCATTCCGTTACTCACCAAGTAAAGGTCAGCGAGGATTGTTGGTCTTGCTACCTCGCAACAACTAATGTCACTTACGCCGCCCAAGTTATTTGGGTGGCGTAAGTGAATTTTCTGAATACTCCCGCATAAATTTGCAACATCATATATAAAATTGGCTTCATGAAAATACCGCTAATGCTTTGTCATTTCGAGTCGCGAACAAGGTGAAGCGAGGTCCGAGAAATCCGCGAAAATTTCTCGGCAACTGCTCCCTGCGTTGCTCTACCTCCTGCGTCCATGCAGTCGTCCCCCACTCACTATTGCTCAGGAGTCGAAATGATAAAAAGTAAGTGACGCCCGGATGTCGAGATCGGGCGGTTTCTGAACAGCGTTGATGACGGTTAACCTGAGTTCCATTAACCAGTTGATTTAACGGCACATTGGTTTTAATGCCGCATGTTCCCACCTAAACGCTTTTGCGCCCTGGCTTGCTATCGCTATAACTTTATGAAATTATGAACATTCCAATATTTAGGTGGAAGATTTTCTGGGTTTTTCCCCGGAATTTAGTATGACTAATTGTAGTGATGTGGCAAAAACCGAACCCAAATGAAGCGCCTCCTATTCGTGTGTAGCCAGAACCGCCTCAGGAGCCCTACCGCTGAAAACGTCTTTTCACAGTGGCCAGGAGTTGAGGCCATGTCCGCGGGCCTCAACAACGATGCAACAACACCAGTTAGTGCCGACCTCATTGAGTGGGCTCATATCATTGTGGTGATGGAAAAGGCACATAGAAACAAACTCACTCAGAAGTTCAAGAACCAACTAAAAGACAAAAAGGTGGTTGTTCTCGACATACCAGATGAATATGAATATATGCAACCGGAACTCGTTCAACTTCTAAAAGCCAAGGTTTCTCGGTATGTCGGTCTGTAGGAAACTGCCACATAACACGTCGTTCGTGCCGACGCCCGGGACAGCGCGCTATGTTTCCTGTTGCGTCCGTGGCGGGCGCGGCACAACTCAGCGTTAGGCATTCATGAAACAAATCGACAAGACACTTAGCAAGTTACGCGATATGTTTCGTCTTGAAATCTGTGCCCCGTTCTCCTTACAGGTTGACGAAAAAATTTATGAGTTTCAGTGCCTCATTAAAGGTTACGGAAGCAAGCAGGGTATGGTCATAGACAAGCAATGGGAAAAGATAGCACCTATCCAAAAAGCATTGGGTGCCATGGGTTTTGGGTATTCCTGCTACGATATTGAGACCGCTGAGGTTGAGGGTTTCCAAGAGATATTGGATGATTGGGGGAAATCGAATGCCTAACTATGTTTTCAACCGGACGCGGTGATACGGTGCGCCGTTTCCTGGAATGTCTTGGCCCGCGCCGGTTAAAACGACGTTGAAGTTGTAGGAAAACCTAAGATCGATCAGTTTCTTAAAGCCCATAACGCGGACGGAACAACGAAGGGGAAAACAAACGATTGAAAAATTCAGCGCTGATGGTAGGGTTGAAAAATGGGCCTTCCTACAGCTTCGTTAGCCCTTATGCATTCAATTAATTGGCTACGTCATTTCCTGTTGCTCTTGATCGCAATAGTATTTTTGCGGCCCGTTGAGAAATATTTTGGTAACACTTTTCCGCTCTTTCTTTTTTTAACAGGGGCGATCCACGCATTTACCTTGGCGATGGCGAAAACGGGACGCACAAACTCAGATTTTCCCATTTTGATACTTTTTGTACTCGGCGCAGGACTTCTAAATAATCTGTCAGTAATTGTCGGTATGGGCCTTTCGATTTTATTGCCTTATAGCGGTGCAAATTCGCTCTATCTTGCAATGTTGTCAGCCTCGGCTTTTGGAGCACTAACTTATGGTTGGCTTGTTCGAAAAGTGTTACTTCCTCAGATTCCTCTCGGTCTTATGCTAGTCGCAGCTCCAATTTTGTGTGTTCTCGTTACATTTGTTGTATTGCATTTCCATTTAAATTCACCACTTGTTCATTTACCCACAGCGTTATGGTGGATCGCATTTTCCTTCAGCACATTTGCACTGTGGTATTTAAACAGAAGAGGTAGGTTTCAGAGATCAGCAAAGAGCAAGCCATAATTTACATTTACTCTTTTTCTCGTTACCAATACAGCGCTAACAATTCGTTCAGCACCGCGCCACTTCGTGTTGCTGTTATGGCAGCCCTTTCTCTCTTTGCTGCTGTTGTCGGTTCTAGCATCTTCTTCGTATTGGCTGGCCTCTTTTTGGTAAATGCGCTTTGTTCATAGCCAAACCAAAAATTGGGTTTGTGCTCTTTCTCGTTCTTGCTGTTCTGTTATTGGGTTGGCAGTTCACGACAACCTGGAATGTTGTGAATGATGGGTGGGTGGTAATGGATCCAATCAGTAAAGGCGTATCATTACTACCCCCTTTCAAATTCGTAAGCGGTTTCTGCCAAAAATGAGGCACGGCATTAGGTGAGATCGAGTCGCCGGAAGAGTTTTTTCCCATTGCGACTAACTGTTTGAATGATGACCCAATCGTTCGTAATCATTTTCATGAATTTGTGAGCAGCAAGCCCGCCTGGTACAAGATCTGTGACGACGCCAAGCAATTTCCAGAACACCCCGTGAAATCGTAGCCATGAACTATATGTATGAGAAGTATGCGGGCTAACAACGGGTTGCAGGTGACGTCAGCGCTGACGCGCCTGAACCCGAACATTAGGCAATAAAAAATGGTAACCTAGCGAAACGTCCTAGCATTACTTTTTGGAAAGCTGTCTCCGCTAAAATACCATTCAACCATTGAAAATATGACAATGCCATCACATTCTCGCCCTGCGGTCACCGGACACCGCTACTGCTTGGCCGTTTATGGCAAACGTTCGGTAAAACATGCAAGACTCTGAATTTAACATCAAAGAAGTGACGGAGCGTATTGAGCTTGCCATTAAAAATATGGTCGAACGTTACGTACATGAGAAGTTTTGGGTAACCCATTACGGCGCAAACGACATTCACCCGAGGCACTTGGTTTATTGGATCTGCGTCGAGTCAGACGAAGAGAAGAAAAGGCTCGCGGATGAAAAAGATCTCGGAAAGCAACTCAGGGCCTTGCTTGTTGAACATGGGTATCCGATTTCAGGAAGGCATGAGGTTCATATCGGCTTTGAGTCCAAGCAGACAGTAGATAGAGAATCCGGAGGAAACTGGTGGCACCACTGGAAATAAAAACAAAGAACCAAGCCGAGCTATGTTTCCAACCGGACGCGACGAAACGGCTGAACGCTTTCTGCGGTTTCTTGCCTCGCGCCAACTAAAACGACGTTGTGAATAATTGCTCGTCTAGTGCCGCGTCTTGGCCGACACCATACGCACGGATTTGAGGGCTTGGTTGATACTTTCATCCAGATCCCCGCCGTAATAATCCGGTGAGGCAACGCCGACGATACGTGGCGCAATCTCTTCGCCCTGGGCATTTACAAAGACTAATGTCGGCGTCATACCTGCATGATAATGGTCGGCAATTTGCGCAGCACTCATGAGCTTACCGTCGAAATACACAATGCTACCAAAACCTGTGGCGCTGATGCGGCGCACCATCACCCGACTATCGTAATCACGATTGCGTAACATGGGTTTAAGTTGTTCTTCCTCGACGTAGCGACAATATGTGCAGTAGTCACTGGCAAAATACAACAGGATGGGTAGTTGTTTATCTTGCGCCAATCCGGCGTCAGCACGCAGGTCTTTGGCAAGAAGCAGGGCAACCGGTGGTAGAACATCGTCATCAGCGCTGCACAGGGGCGAAACCATGCTGAAAAAAACTAACAAGACAAAAACCGGACGTAATTCTGATAACATGAACTATCCCCCATGCCGTTATAAAAACTCGTGTATTATAGGTATTAGTACGACACAATTAGCAATATGTTCAATTAATTATTCTTATCTATACATAATTACTACTAATGCCAAAACTACTCCTGATTGCCACGCGCAAAAGTCCCCTGGCGCTGTGGCAAGCTGACTATGTCGCCAGCCAGCTCAAGGCCGCTCATCCCCAGCTTGAGATCGACATCATCAAGATCAGCACCCAAGGTGACAAAATCCTGGATGCCCCGCTGGCCAAAATCGGTGGAAAGGGCTTGTTTGTCAAAGAACTGGAGCAATGCTTGCTGAATGGTGAGGCAGACATCGCTGTGCATTCCATGAAAGATGTCCCCGTGGAACTGCCAGAAGGCTTACATCTACCCGTGATATGTCCACGCGAGGACCCGCGTGATGCCTTTGTATCTAACCGTTGTGCCAGCTTGATGGAGTTACCTGTGGGCGCGGTGGTTGGAACCTCCAGCCTGCGCCGACAATGTCAAATCCGCGCGCTACGCCCCGATCTAAAGCTGGTGGATTTACGTGGCAATGTGAACACCCGTATGCGTAAGCTCGATGACGGCGAATATATGGCGATCATTCTTGCCGCTGCCGGACTCAAGCGCTTAGGCTGGGAGTCGCGCATCACTGAATACCTGGCACCTGAGATCAGCCTGCCTGCCATCGGCCAGGGCGCGGTGGGTATCGAATGTCGCAGTGATGATCCGCGCGTGAACGCCTTGCTGGCACCCTTACACGATACCACCACCGC
>JANNJI010000411.1:0-7327 GCA_031405795.1 Gammaproteobacteria bacterium | reverse complement strand
GCCGGTGCCGAGCGCCAGGATTTTGTTAGTGCCAAACCCTGCGCCGACAAATGGGCTTGCAACCATTCACTGGCGGCATTAAACAGTCGCGGTTCGGCGCGGCGAAAACGATAAATCGATTGTTTACCATCGCCCACCAACAACACGCTGCGTTGCCGTACTGGCTCATGGCTTGAGGCGATCTCTTGTAACAGCGGCAGGATCAATTGCCATTGGGTTGGGTTGGTATCCTGGAATTCATCGATCAGGATGTGATCAATACGTTCATCGAGTTTGTATTGCACCCACTGGGCGTTATCACTCTTGTTCAGCAGTTGATAGGTCTGCCATTCCAGATCACTGAAATCCAGGACGCGCAATTCCCGTTTGATGCGTTGAAAGTGCGCCAGATAGCGTGCGCCGCAGCGAAACCAGTGTTGTGACAGCCGCAAGGTTAATTGGGCGTGCAGGTGTTGACGTAGCATAATCAGATCACTGCACAACTTGTCATGCAGTTCAAGCAAGCGTTGTTCGCCGGTTGTACCGAGGGCCTTTTGTTGAGCGCCACTGGCCTTGCGTGAGCGTGGTTCATCACTGCTGGTAAAAAAGCAGGACCACAATTGAGCGATGTGGGTTTCCTGGATAAGGTTGGTGTTCAGCACGTTATCAATGATCTGTGCATGTGTCAGATTGGTTTTTGTCTGATGGGTGTTGAGCAAGGCGGAAAACTGCTGCAATTCATCACGCACCTGAGTATTGTGCAAGAAACCTTGTGACAGATCTTGTTCCAGATCGACCTTGAGCTGTTGCTGCAATTGCGCACTGGCGTATTTGACCGGCTCGGCGGTGTGTGACGTATATGCCCACCAATCGCTGCGGTAATTTAAAAACTGATTGAGGAAGGACTGTGTGTTGGCATAACCAACGAGATGCAATAACTCATCCATTGCCTGCGCGATTGGTGTCTCCGCTGCCTGGGTCAATTCCAAGGTGAAGGCTTCCCACGCCGCGTCTTGCAGTGGACGGGTACGTTCCACTAATTCAAAGCCCGGTGGCACATCCGCCTCCAGCGGAAAGCGTCGCAATAAATCCTGGCAAAAGGCATGGAAGGTGGCGGTCTTCACCTGATTGTCGTGATGCAGCAAGGTTTCAAACAGGGTGCGTGCACGTGCTCGATGCTCAGCGTTAAGATCAAGATCGAGTTCGCCCAAGGTCTTATCCAGCGCGGCATCGTCCAGCAGTGCCAGGGTCCGCAAGCGATCCAGTAAACGTGCGTGCATTTCAGCTGCGGCTTTGCGCGTAAAGGTGATCGCCAGCATCGCACCGGGACGTTCACCTTGCAGTAACAGGCGCAGCAGGCGACTCACTAACAGATGGGTCTTGCCAGTCCCGGCGGAGGCGGCCACCGTCAGAAAGGATGAATAGGCAGTAGCGGTAGTGATCGACATAGGCGGCTAGCATAAGGTGCAAACGTGAGAGGGTAAATAGCGTGCCTGTATCACATTAGCAATGGCAATGGTCAAATCTCACTCGTGTAAGACACAATTTGTCACAGATATTTCTTTACGACTCGCGTATCCTTGCCCGCAGTTAAAGAAGTTCCTCATTCGGGTGCGACTAGGCCCGAGGATATTCGCACAAGGAATCGTGTGCCAGGCAGGATTGCCTGATAAGGAAGAACCCATGGATTATCCCAGCAGCGGCAGGAGGCCGAACGGAAACATCGCAACAAATCTGCATGGAAACAACAGGCGGGCAGGATGGCTCGAAGGGAAATTCACTCTATAGCGACCCACCGTGGTCGCTTTTTTTTTGCAGCTGACGCATGCTCAACAGCAGGCAGGGGCTATCTGCAATTGGCTTAATCGAGATCAAACAACAATTGCAGGCACGACAGGAGATGTTGTACACGTGGGTTCGCAGTAGACAATTGATCTAGCGCAATTGACAGGGGTTGTCTTTATTGGACAGGCCACGCACAATAACCGCACGCTCAGCGCAGGGCATTGGCAGCAAGGAATTGGTATGGTTTCGTCTCGTATCTCATATATATTGATGTTGTTAAGCTTGGTCTGGACAAATAGCGGCCTGGCCTCGCCAGTGCCCATTGGTGAGAAACTTTATACCCGTCATTGCGCCGCCTGTCATGGTGCGCAGGGCAATGGTGGCGTGGGGGTACCACTGTCGTTGGCGGACTTGCATGCGGTTGTTGATGACGAGTATTTGCGCCTCACCATTCGTCACGGCCGTCCTGGCCGGATTATGCCTGCGTTTAACAAACTCAGCGATGCGGAGGTCGGCGCACTGATCAAACATGTGCGTGGTTTTAACAAAACGAAAATAAAAACCATCACAGTCAAACCGTCTAAGGGTGATGTCACACGTGGTGCAAAATTATATGCAGCCCATTGCGCTGCTTGTCATGGTGCTAATGGTGAAGGCGGTCATGGCACCGGTGTCACTTATTCACGGCCGCGTGATTTGCCGGTGTTGGCACCGGCGCTCAATAATCCAGGATTTTTAGCCGCAGCTTCTGACGTGGTGATTAAAAAAACCCTCGTGCATGGCCGCAAAGGTACACCGATGCCATCCTTTCTTAAACAAGGCATGACAGAGGCCGAGATTGATGACATCGTCGCCTTTGTGCGCGGCTTCGTACAGCGTGAACCGGCGATGTCGGCAAAGGTCCTCGACAGTGAAAACCCCATCCTGATTCGTACTTCGGCGTATAACGTGGCGGAAACCAGTGAACGCGTCAAAGAGGCCTTTTCACGTTTTAATATGCGGGTAATTCGTACGGTGCCGTTTAATCAAGGCATGGTCGAAGCGAAAGACGAAAATCCGCAACAAATGATCGTGGACGCCTGTGATTTTGGTTTTCTGAATAAAGCACTCGCCGTGGATCCACGGGTGGGTTTGTTTTTACCGTGCCGCGTGACGATCACCCAACACAATGACAAGGTCTTGGTGATGACCATCAATCCAAAACGCCTCGCGGCGATTTTCAATAACTCCGAACTTAATCAGTTATGCGATGAAATGTCGAAAATCTACAACGACTTGCTCGATGAGGCGGTGCAATGAAACATTGGCGGACGATAATTTTTCTCATGGCCAGCCTGATGGTTGGCCCGGTGCAGGCGGAAGAATTGATGATGGCGCGAATCCACAAGCCGTATGCCGAGGCGATGTTGGCGCTGCAAGACATCATCACGCTCAATGGTTACCAAGTCATGCGGGTACAACGTGTGGATATCGGCTTGCAATCGCGGGGCTTCACTACTGCTGAGTATCGCGTCGTGTTCTTCGGCAAGGCAGACGAAGTGCAGGCGATCAGCAAAAAGTATCCTGAATTAATGCCGTACCTGCCACTGAAGATCACCTTGTTTGCCGAAGGCGAAAGCGCACTGCTCGTCACTAACAATCCGCATGTATTACGCGGATATTTCAAAGCACCGGAATTACAGGCGGTGTTTGCACGCTGGGAAACTGACGTGCAGAGGATATTGGATATATTGGCGGAGAGTAAATAAGGTGAAGTGGATACTTCGAGAGCTTGAAGGAATGAAAATATCGAAATTGTTTCTATAGAGCGAGAATAATCGGTATTTGTAACGTACCTGCGAATATTTGGCCCATAATTCTATGCAATCAGCAGGCAACCACCGAAGATGCTGAACCGATCACATTAAGGATTCCATTAATGATTTCTGTTGTGACTCTGGCGCGGTTAAACACAATATCGCAAAGGAACAAGAACACGACAAACACATAACCAAGGTAGGCAAAGCCCAGATAATCATTATAGATGATCGTCAGCAGCCAATTTTGTTGAAAGACGTAGAAATACGAGCAAACAAGCGTCGCGGTCGTCAGCAACGTCCCGGGGACAAACAAATGTGATATCGCCTTTGGTTTTAAAAAAGAAACCGACAAAAGCAGCAAGAAGACCAGCATGTTACTCCCGGTGAATATTCTCACATCTCTTTTCAGCTCTGAGGCGACTTCCATGTATTTTGTTTTCATAAAGTCTTGCAGCTTTTCATTGGCTGTTTGCAGCGACGCCAGCCTGAACTCAAAGCCATCTTTGTACATCTGTGCATATTTATTTCTGCACTCACAGTTGAGGTCTCTCATTTCGGCAATGACGGCAGCAAGCTGCTCGTGGGCCTGGCTCCGCAGCTGCGCCTTGAGGCTGTCGATTTCTTCTTGTTGTTGTTGATAAAGTTGCGCTGCTAACTGAGCCAATTTGCTGTCTTTACTGTCATGCTTCAGGTTTTCGATCTTTTCATCCGTTTTTTCCATGATCTGGTTTTGAATAAATTCCTTCCCTATTTCTTCCACATAGCCGGGGATACCGTAAGTAAAATACAAAAAAATCCCAAAAATGAGAACCCCTGCCACACCTGCAATTCTTAATGTTGTTTTCATGACATTTCCGGGGTTTGGTTGTTCATATAATGCCACGTTGAGCGAGCGGGCTGCGGGTGCGGCAGGAAATGGTGCACAGTCGCGCCGCATCGGTCTCGAACACCAAGTTAGGTGCAGAAATTTCACGAGTATTATTCACGGGTAGTTGCCGCTGCCCAAAAAAAATATTGCCACGGTCAACAGCAAGAGACGGGGTCCCCAGGGACCAAAAGCCCAATGCAAGAAATGAAAGACGGGTTCTGTTAGAGACCCGCAGCCAGACTCACAGAATGAGGCATTGCTAAAAGTGTAGAGTGTAACGGCTATCATTAAGAATCCCAGAAACATATAGATGAATTGTTTTGGCGCCATTTTTATTGTGAGTAACCAGCAGTTATATAGCCGACATTCATAATCTACCTTGTTAAGCAAACGGTCCAGTTAGTTTTTTATGTATGTAGTAATTCTGCCCCATATTCATTCCAAAGAAAAGGGTTACCGCCTTTGACATTTAGTTAAACGCGAAGAGAGTGGCTTAGCGGGGAAAATGCTTGTCCGTACCGTGGACAATGGAATCAAGGAATAAAACGTGATGCCGAGAAAGGCGTGGGTGATGCGATGGTACGTCGGGTATCTGGATTTTCGCCTGCGCGGATTGGCACAGCCGGATAGTATTGCAAAAGCCTATGGCTACCCAAACCCTAGCCGGTTGTTATCGACGGTACTGGCTATTCACCAGCCTTTACCGGAAGCATGGTCAACATCTGTGTACCGTTGACGGCGTGGCCGCAAGCAAGCACCAACCACCGTTATAGGTTAACGTCGTAACAAACGATATTTTTTTGTGGCGAACCGGTACACAGCTTGCTGTTTTTGATATCAAGCCATGCGGTTTTTTTGCTGGCAATGGATTGTAATACACCACCCGCGGGCACTTGAAAACCCGTTGGCTTAAACTCTTTGTTCGACGCCCACTGATAGAGTGTTAATGGCTGATCCTGTGGGACTTCTTCGTGCCGATTTAACACCGTGCCATCCGGCTTTATAACATGAGACGATATGGCATATAATGTGGCGGCTTCTTTGTCAAAAAAGAAATCGAGCGTTGCTGTCCTGCCAGATAATACCTCCGGATAGATTGTCTCTTTTGCTCCGTTTAATGAATCCCATTGAATAATATTTCTCGATCCGTCGCCTTCAACGGAAATGTAGATCGCGTACAAATTAGAACCCAGTGGCGAGACACGTGACACATAAGGACCGCCTAAACAGTGTGAAATTAATTCCCATTTCTTATGGGATACATGGTAGAGATGACACTGGCTCTTGCCTGCGGCAAGGTTATAGTGCTCAAAATAGATTTGGGTAGTGGAAGACCAGAATGCGATGGTGCCATGGATGTTGCCGGGTTCATCGCGCTCACGTGTTGAGATGGAAAAAGGCGGGATAGGAATTAATTCCACGTGGGGAGGGTTATCCTTTATACCGGCGACAGGGAGTAGAAATAATTTGGCATCACCTTTCACTGTGAAAAGGAATTCACTATTGGGGGAGGCGTGTACTGTGCCGAGCTGTGAGAACTTGTCTATGGGAAAGTGGATGGGGACTTGTTGCTTGTCCGTCAATGAATATATCCAGGTGCTGTCATCCGGATAATAACGTCTGATCAATAACCGATCCTGGCTGATCCACGATAGACTGTAATTGGATATTTTATCGATGTGATCGCGTACTTTATCGCCTGTGTCTGTACAGGCGACCAGTGGCAATATAAAAAATAATATCCTAAATTTCATGACTGTTTCGTTGTTAAGGATCGCGACCAACAATGACTTTATACAATTTAGGTAGTGGATCGCCATCGCCACAGGTATTTACACACAACGGTTCGGTAAGGTCGCCAGCGTTCAGCAATGGTTTGCATTTTCAGGCGTAGTTCTTTGCCTTCTTTATCGATTCGGTATAAACGTCGCATTGCGTTTTGGATGCCGAGATCGTCGACCGAAAATACATCGCTACGGTTCAAGCTGAACATTAATAACATTTCCACCGTCCATCTCCCCACACCTTTGATTTGCGTCAGGTGTTCGACAATGTCGGCGTCCGATTGTTTGGTTAACAGGGCGTAAGATAGATCGTATTGCTGGGAGAAGGACGCGATGTTCTTAAGGTAACCCGCCTTTTGCCGCGACAAACCGGCCGCACGTAAACGCGGCAACGGGATTGTTTGCAGTAACGCGGGGTGCGGATATTGATCAGGAAACAATTGCAAGAACCGCGCGTGAATGGTGTCCGCCGCTTTAATTGACAACTGCTGTGACACAATGGATTGCAGCAGCACGGCATAAATATCCCGGTTGCGCTTTTGTGATGGAAAGACAATTGCTGAAACTAACGGCGTTAATTTTTTGTCACGCGCTATGAGGTACTGTTTTATATCTTCACGATTTCGGGTTGGCATGGTATGCGGGTGGGGTTACTGAACCTGCACCTAGTTTGCCATTAATCTACCGGCATGGCTACAGCAATGGTCAACACCGTCGTCAGCTGAATACGGCAGTCCGTCATCGATCTAATAGTGCTTTGTTGCTCAGTTTATTATGCGGCCGGTGTGTTGTACCCCCCTTTGAAAAAGGGGGGGCGAGGGGGATCCATTGCTGCTACTGAAGTTGATTTAGATGTTGATCGACTTCTATTTCTGCCTGTGTCCAGTCTTCATTGGGATCGCCACCACTAAACCCGCGTGCTTCCGCACGATAATACGCCGCTTGCGCGATCATCTTGTAACGTTCCTCGGGTTTGATGGTTGTTATCGTGTTAGTAGTTTCTTTGATGTTTTCGTTCATTGCCGCCGGTTTTTTCGCAGTAGTTGTTGCTTTGCGGCTCTCTGGCTTCAGAGGTTTGGATGGCCGCTCACTGCTGACTTCTTTCTTGTGCG
>JANNJI010000410.1:0-3284 GCA_031405795.1 Gammaproteobacteria bacterium | reverse complement strand
GGAGGTAGGTTTGAGTGCGATGCTGACGAGGATGTCCTGTCCGGAGGAAATCCCGCCAAGGATGCCGCCCGAGTTGTTGCTTAAAAAGCCCTGCAGGGTCATTTCATCGCGGTGTTGTGTGCCCTTTTGTTCGACGCTGGCAATAATGAAAGGGCGAAAGTTAATGCGCGTATGCATATCAGTGCTCCGTGATCGCGGTACCCAGCCAACGATCCAGATACGGCAGTGAAAAACCAAAGTTCCCACTCGGCGTTGCATGATGTTGTGCGTGACGTTGACTGGCCCGCGCCAGCCACCCCAGTCCACGCTGCTGTGTTTGCCAATTGCTGTGGCCCAGCACATTCCACGCCAATGACAACGGCGGCAGGATTAGCAACGACCAAACCGAAAAGGTATGAAACACCATCACCAGCGGCATGACCGAACCCAATAACATGGCCTCAAACCAATGAAACCGATACACGGCAAACGGTGTCACCACCACCGAACGATGGTGTTCGACATGCGCCCAACTCATTAACTTCTTCCTGTGCAGTAAACGGTGTGAGGCATAAAAATGAATTTCATTCCAAACATACAGCGCCAGTATCTCCACCAGCCATCGGCTTGGTGCTACTGCCCCGCTGACCTGCAACACATCCGCCCGCAACAAACTGAATGTCACTCCCGCCAATAATCCAAAGATAACTATCGTTAGCACCGATGCTTTGATCTCCGCCAACAACTGACCGGGACGAATTGTACGGGGATTAATAATCGAACGGACGGGACTACGCCTGACCGCCAACCATGCGCTACCGGCAAAGCTGACATAGATCATGATAAAACTCACCAAAGTAAAAAGTACCGCCTGCATCAAAGTGGCATCAGGCTGACGTGCAAACACAATGTCGAGATAGCCAGTCACTTGCGCCGTACCCCACTGAAAAAGTTCCATGCGTTACACCCTCGTGACGGCGTGAGCGCGTTTGAGTTGCACCAGATGGGCGTGTAACATCTCGCTGGCCAAACCGTGCAGAACCAAACGATACCCGGCACGCAAGGTACTTTGTGCCACCATTGGATGTTTGTTATTCACCAATAATAAGGGCAAAGGGTCGTTGAGTATCTGACTGGCATAAATGGCGATGGTCTCATCCAGTTGCAAGGAATTGGCGGCGCGCCAAAAATCACTGTCAGTTAAGAAAAACTGAAACACTGGGGTAAATACTTCAATCGCGGTCAACAAGTCGATCCTGTTAAGAAACGAAGTTGGCATCGGCTCAATGGGTAAGGGCCCGTCACTGATCATACTAAAGTCAAGCTGCTCTGGTGGTTTCACCGTTCTGCCTTGGGCAAGTAACTCCTGGTTCAACCAAATCACAAAATTAAATAAGTTCAAATCATGTTTGACAAAACCATCCGGCCTTAAAGCATCCAGATTCTGAAAGCGCATGAAATTAAGTTGCGGGATGGTTATCCCCGGCAGATTTTTTAAAATAAACTGTTGAATTTCCGCACCCAGGTGAAAGTGCCGCATCACCAGCCAATTCGCCTCAGGGCTGACAAAACGTTTCATGCCGGCAACCAGACACCAATGCAACAAGGCCACTGCACGAAAGCGATTGGGAATAAATACTTTCACTATTTGCACCAGAATCAAACTCAGCCGGGCAAAAGGCCGGATCAATGGCAATAAAAATTGCCGACTGGCACTACTGGTATCCATCAACCAAATCCGTTTGACTTCAGGATCAATCGGAATACTGCGATCCAATAACAATGCATGCCAGGGACTGGGATCATTCGGGTCATGCGGGCCAAGCGGATTATCTGCCCAGATTTGTTTCATAGATACTCCCATTGCAGTAAATACAGGCTGGCCACGTGTCGGGCGGTTTTTACGATCAACTCTGCACGGTGTTTTCTTTCCACCACAGTGCCTTTGGATAATACGATAGACAGCGCTTGCAGCCAACGGGTGAGATGATTGATATCATTCTCGCCATGATATTTCAAAAATCGAAAACAGTGCTCAGGCAAATCCAATTGCTGGCGCAAGGTGGGCAACAACGCGGGAATGATCCGCTGGCCGGTACCTTCGATAATATATATTCCGCCTAATAATCCAATCGGTAATGTGTCATTCGATACTCGATGCATATAGGCATTCAATGCCTCACCACCGGGGTTGCGCTGTAAATCATCGATTGATTCAATACGACCACCTGCGTCACGATAATCCTTGAACAATAACATAAAATCGTTTTGTTCCTCACCGGCATGGGTGTGAATCAAGTCATGCAACTCGGTAAACTCAGCAGGTAGATTACTTATCGCCTGCCGCATCCACTTGCTGCCCTCCTGTACTTGTGGAATCCAGTTTTCCATCCAACGTAAATAATCGTCACGGGTAAAACCACCGTTGAGTATGCGTTTTAGCAACGGCATTCGCCAGACATTGGAACGATAGTCATGCCAAATGGCTGCCAAGGCCTGCAAGGTATCGCGCATCGGGGTGTCGGCCACCCTGTTGGGATCGTGCGGCGGTGCCACCTCGGTTACATCGGGTAACAAAATAGTAGACGGTGCGCTCCCTGTATTGACCTGTTTGTTATGCGGCGCATCAACGTTGGCAGCAACTACCGTCAACATCATATACGAAACGGTAAATCGCCCTGACTCCGGTACGAAACAAAATATTTTTTCCCCCGCCACCAGTTTTCGCTTACGCATCAAATCGGCCAGCATTATAAATATCGATGCCGAACCGGTGTTACCACATTCAACAAGATTTGAAAACCATTTGGTGCGCGGGATAGCCAAACCAGCCTTTTGCATCAGCTCGTCACAGACCTTGCCTAACTTCTCTGATGAATAATGCGAGAGAAAATGATCAACCTTATCTGGCATAACAAAATGAGATTTTACTAACTGGGTGTATTCATGCACTGCAACCTCAAATAATTGCGGTAATAACCGAATATTTTGCCGTAGTGCCAATGCACCCGCGGCCTCCGCCTCCGCAAACGAGGCAAAATCCATAAATGACATCGTTGAATCGTTGCTGTTGCGGCCCATCTGCATACAGACCGGGTAATCGCCGGAAAAAGATTTTGTATGGATCCAATCCACACGCAAGACCACCTCGTTGGCGGAGTTTGGTTGAGAGGACAGAACACAAGCCCCCGCCCCGTCCGACAACATCCACCGCAGAAAGTGTGCATCGAAATCGAGTTGATAGCCCATGGATTGATAGCGGGAACGCTTGAACAGACGCGATGGGTATTCAACTGCCACCACCG
>JANNJI010000409.1:0-2377 GCA_031405795.1 Gammaproteobacteria bacterium | reverse complement strand
AGTGGCCAACATGCTGCAACGCTCTGCGCTGGCAAGCCGGGGGTGCTACACGGTAATCGAACCTATTTGATCGAAGATCAAAATGGGCAGATCATTCCAACGCATTCGATTTCCGCAGGCCTGGATTATCCCGGGGTCGGTCCGGAACATGCCTGGCTCAAAGATACAGGGCGTGCTCAGTATGTTGCCATCAGCGACGATGAGGCCTTGGCCGCCTTTCATGACTTAACCCGTACCGAAGGTATTATCCCCGCTCTGGAATCCAGTCATGCCCTGGCCTATGCCACTAAACTGGCGCCAACTCTGCGTAAGGATCAGCTACTGGTGGTCAATCTCTCCGGTCGTGGCGACAAAGACATTCACACGGTAGCGGAACGCGAGGGCATACGGCTATGAGTCGGATCGCGCAACGTTTTACCGAATTGCAGACCCAAGGTCGCAAGGCATTGATCACTTATATCACCGCAGGCGATCCGACGCCGCACACCACCGTACCGCTATTACACACCCTGGTTCATGCCGGGGCGGACATACTGGAGATCGGAGTGCCTTTTTCTGATCCCATGGCGGAAGGGCCTGTGATTCAACGGGCAATGGAACGGGCGCTGCTGCACAATGTGAGTTTGCAGCAGGTCTTAGCCATGGTGGGTGTTTTTCGCCAGCAAGATCAAAAAACGCCGATTGTCCTGATGGGTTATCTTAATCCCATTGAAGTCATGGGCTATGCGCAGTTTGTTAACGCCGCGGTTGCCGCTGGTGTTGATGGGGTGTTGATTGTCGATATGCCGCCGGAAGAGGCTGGGGTGCTCTTGGCCTTATGTCGTGCGGCTAAATTGGACATGATTTTTCTGGTCGCGCCGACCAGTACTGATGCGCGGATCAAAGTCATCGCTTCAGCCTCCAGCGGGTTTGTGTATTATGTGTCGCTCAAAGGAGTGACCGGGGCGGGTCACTTGGATACCCACGAAGTTCAGCAACGTGTTAAGCACATCAAGACCTTTGCGGCGATACCCGTGGGGGTCGGCTTCGGCATTAAAGATGCTGC
The DNA here is from genome assembly GCA_031405795.1 of Gammaproteobacteria bacterium. GTDB lineage: Bacteria > Pseudomonadota > Gammaproteobacteria > UBA6429 > Thiohalophilaceae > JACQBC01. The sequence goes on along the minus strand of JANNJI010000409.1, from coordinate 1,332 downwards.
ATCCGCCCAACAGGTTGCGGATGTGGCCGATGCGGTGGTGGTGGGTAGCGCATTAGTGAAGCTGATTGAAGCCAACCAGCACAATCAGGTGGCGATGGAGGCGGCGGTGCGCGAATTGGTCAAATCCATGCGCGGGGCGATGGACGCAAAAACAGCACCCGCTTATGCTACAGGTGCATAACAACCGGAGATTGTAATAAACTTACGCCTATGAACTGGTTTACCAAATTATTACCTACCACGATTCGCACCGAAGGCGCCAAGCGCACCAGCGTCCCTGAAGGCCTTTGGACCAAATGTGATGCCTGTAGTGCGGTGTTGTACCGCGCCGACCTGGAACGCAATTACGATGTGTGTCCCAAATGCAATCATCACTTGCGCATTGATGCACGGCGGCGCCTCGACAGTTTTCTTGATCCAGCGCCACGGTTGGAGATTGGTGAAAATCTCAAGCCCGTTGATGTATTGAAGTTCAAGGATATTAAACGTTACAAGGATCGTATCGTCCAGGCACAAAAAGCCACCGGTGAAAACGATGCCCTCATCGTAATTAAAGGCCAGGTAAAAAAGATACCACTGGTGGCCGCTGCATTTGAGTTTAAATTTATGGGTGGTTCGATGGGTTCAGTGGTGGGTGAGCGTTTTGTGCGGGCGGTAAATACCTGCATGGAACAAAATATACCGCTGGTGTGTTTTTCGGCCAGTGGTGGTGCACGCATGCAGGAGGCTTTGTTTTCACTCATGCAAATGGCAAAGACCAGTGCCGCACTGACACGTTTACATCGACGTGGTATCCCGTTTATTTCGGTATTGACCGATCCCACCATGGGTGGGGGTATCCGCGAGTCTAGCGATGTTGGGCGATATTCATATTGCAGAGCCCAACGCCTTGATCGGTTTTGCTGGTCCCCGTGTTATTGAACAGACTGTGCGTGAGACCTTACCGGAAGGGTTTCAACGCAGTGAATTTTTACTTGAACACGGTGCCATTGATATGGTTGTGGATCGTCGCGATATGCGTGATCGGATTGCCAGTATCCTCACGATGTTGACCCATCGCCCTGCGGCTTGAGTGCAATTAACCAGCCTCTCGCTGCGCGTCTCTTGATTCACTTGTATGTCGCGATTTAACACGCTCGCACAGTGGCTTGCCTGGCAGGAACAACTCCATCCCAACGTCATCGACCTGGGGCTTGAACGCGTTGCGGCGGTGTGGCAACGGCTGCATTCCCAAATCCTACCCTTTACTGTCATCACGGTGGCGGGTACTAACGGCAAAGGTTCTACCGTTGCTATGCTGGCGGCTATTTATCAAGCCGCGCGACCTCGATG
>JANNJI010000408.1:0-3804 GCA_031405795.1 Gammaproteobacteria bacterium | reverse complement strand
GATTCAGGTCACGCAGTGTGATGTCTAAACCATGGATCTCATCTTCCAGGTCGCCCTTGGTTTGGGTAAGTTGTTTGATGTCTTGTAACAGTATCAGTCGCTGAGTGGACGTGGTATTGCCCAACACGATCAGTTTTTCCTTACCGGCAATATCATTCTCAACTTGTTTTATATTTTTGATGGCGTTATTTTGTTGTGTGCGGGCGGAATTGATCTTGTTTTTTACTGCGTATATCTCCGCGCCAGATTTGTGTCCCTGCACAAAGGCGGGCTCCAGATCGTGAGGACAGCCGCCGGTATAGCGATAACCATTTTGCCCTTGTTGGTAGCCATTACGCGGTTGGCAGAATTGACGCATCCCTTCCGCATGGCCGTTTTGATAGGCTTGTAAGTCCGGGGTGATGTTGTGCTGTGCGCACGACTGACGATGTGCGCCGATCCGCTCAGGACCCTGGCCGCGTGAACCATCTTCATAGCCGATCATTTTCCAGTTGGCATTACGGCATTCGTCTTTATTCAGGGTAGAACAACCGCTGAGTAATACAACAGTTGATAAGGCGGCTATTAAATTAACAGTGTTTAGCATAATGTTCCTGTACAGGGTTATTAGTTGTAATACAGGCGATGCAATACAACATAGATGATCTTCAGTGAAAATGCAAAGCGAGAGACTATACTATATATTGGTATTGGCGGGTATGGCGTGATTAATCCGGTAAGGACTTGCGCCAGATCAGGTTCTTATTGTCCATGACTACGATATACTGGGCCTATGCGACTACAGTTTAAAAAATATTTCGGTAAAATTGCGACGTTGCTGGCGGTATGCATGGCCTTGTCATCCCCGGTGCTGGCGCTGACCGCGGCGGCGGCTGTTGATACCACCGACATGCACTGCCTGCACCTGCAACAGGACGCCGGTCAGGCTAGCTGCCAGCAGGAGTGTTGTGACGACGGCGCCGCCGCGTGTATTTCCCACTGTGCAGCGAGCCCCGCCACTGGCACGGTAGCGATTACTACCGCTGGCTTATCATCCGTAACCTTTTATCCGATCCAATCTTTATCGCCTCACCCCAACCAGTTTTTGCATGGGGTAGCAGGCGTTGTTGAACTTCACCCCCCACGTTAAGTCTCTTCCCGGGCCTGTAATGCGCCCATCTTTGTCTGCTGTTGTGCATGGCGATGGCGTTGTGCAGAATAGTTGGCGGCATTGTTTATCGTTGTTTCAAAGAGGTTGTCTATGAAGACCATGAGTATGGGATCACTGTTAATGGTGGCGTTGCTGACGCTGGGTTTGGCGGGCTGTGGCGATAAATCCACGCCGGAACAAACTCCGGGTAGTTCCGCAACGGAAACAGCGGTCGAGCACGCAGCGAAACATTTGGATCCCAAATATGTTTGTCCCATGCACTCACAGATCGTGCGCGATGCCCCGGGCAACTGCCCCATCTGTGGTATGCAGTTGGTGGCCAAACAACAAGACGCGCCTGCGACGTCAACCGGGAATGGTGAACGCGAGCTACTGTACTACCAACATCCACACAAACCGGAAATCACCTCCGATAAACCCAAGAAAGATGAAATGGGCATGGATTACGTTGCGGTATATAGTGATGGCAATCAGTTGGATGGCGCAACCATTCGTATTGCACCACAAGTCGTGCAGAACATGGGTGTGCGTTCCAGCAAGGTTGTAAGAGGTCGGCTGGTGCGCGACATTGATACGGCGGGTACCGTCGAGGTTAATGAGAAGCGTGTGCATCACGTGCATTTACGCGGCCAAGGTTGGATCGAACGGTTATACGTCAGTTCGGAAGGTGAACGCGTCAAACCAGGTCAATTGTTGTTTGAGGTGTATTCACCTGAGCTCGTCAATGCACAACTCGAATATATTCAAGCCATGCAGGTTGGCAATCCACGCCTGGTGCCGGTATCACGCGAACGATTAATGGCAATGGGACTGTCGGAAAAACAGATCCAGCGAATAGGCCGGACCCGGAAATCAGAACAATTGTTTCAGGTCTATGCGACACAAGATGGTATCGTCGAAAAACTCAATGTCCGGCATGGCATGTACGTCATGCCCAATACCGATGTGATGATCATCGCTAATCTGGATGAGGTGTGGATTCTAGCGGATGTGCTGGAACGGCAGTCCGCATGGGTGAAGCCAGGACAGCAGGCACAGGTATATCTGGATTATTTGCCGAATGAAAAATTAATGGGCGAGGTTGAATACGTCTATCCACGCTTGAATCCAAAAACACGTACATTGCGGGTACGGTTACGGTTTGCCAATCCCGATGAGATTCTCAAGCCCGATATGTTTGCCCGCGTGTCTTTGCATGTGGAAGAAAAGCAATCGGCATTACTGGTGCCGCGTGAGGCGGTGATCCGCACCAGTAACACTGCCCGAGTACTGATGTCCTTGGGTGAGGGCAAGTTCAACACACGTGAGGTACAAGTCGGATTGGAAACAAAAGACAACATCGAGATCATTGCCGGTTTGCGAGAAGGTGAGGAAGTAGTGACCTCGGGGCAATTCCTATTGGATTCGGAGGCCAGTTTGAAGGCGAGCCTGCAACGGCTGCAAACGGAAACGTCAAAACCGGCGACAGATGCGGCGGCGAAAAAAATTACCGGTCGCGGTGTGTTGCGTGCTATCGATAAAAATAAAGTCAACATTGCCCATGAACCGATTACTGCCTTGCAATGGCCGGCCATGACCATGGACTTTGCCGTAGCACCGCAGGTGGTTCTCAAGGAGCTGCAACCGGATGATAAGGTTGAGTTTGAATTGCAGCAGGTCAATAATGAATATGTCATTGCTGTTATTCGCAAACTGCAACCATAAGGAAGCGCGATCATGATCATGAAAATAGTTGAATGGTCGCTGGGCAACCGCTTCTTAGTATTGCTGTTAGCGGTGATCTTTGCGGCGTGGGGCATATTCTCGGTAAAAAATATCCCGTTGGATGCGATCCCGGATTTGTCCGATGTGCAGGTCATCATTAAAACGACCTATCCTGGCCAAGCGCCGCGCGTGGTGGAGGATCAAGTTACCTATCCGTTGTCGACGGCGATGTTATCCGTGCCCGGCGCGGTCACCGTGCGTGGCTTTTCCAATTTTAACGATTCCTTTGTTTATGTAATCTTTGCTGATGGCACGGATCCGTATTGGGCGCGCTCGCGGGTGTTGGAGTATTTAAGTCAGGTTGCAACACGGTTGCCCGCCGAGGCGCGCCCGGTGTTAGGGCCGGACGCCACCGGCGTGGGTTGGGTGTATGAATATGCCTTGGTGGATCGCACTGGCAAACATGATCTGGCGCAATTACGCAGTTTGCAGGATTGGTTTTTAAAATATGAATTGCAAACGGTCGATGGTGTCTCCGAGGTGGCGACCGTGGGCGGCATGGTGAAACAATATCAAGTCATTGTTGATCCCTATCGCCTGCGTGCCTTTAATTTACCGCTGGAGACGATACGTAATGCTATTCAGAAATCCAATCAGGAGGCCGGTGGCTCGGTAATTGAAATGGCCGAGGCCGAGTACATGGTACGGGCGACGGGTTACATTCAATCCATCAGCGATCTGGAACAGATATCGATCTCAGCCGATGAAAAAGGCGTTCCCGTTTTATTGAAAGACATTGCGCAGATACGGTTGGGTCCGCAGATGCGGCGGGGAATTGCTGAATTAAACGGCGAGGGCGAAGTGGTGGGCGGGATTGTGGTCATGCGTTACGGCAATAATGCGCTGACCACGATTGAAAATGTCAAAACCAAATTGGCCGAACTCAAAGG
>JANNJI010000407.1:0-3719 GCA_031405795.1 Gammaproteobacteria bacterium | reverse complement strand
CCCCGGCTGGCGGCAAAGCCATGATAGTGGTGAGATTCATAATCTTGGCGGACCGGTGGGGGCATGGCTGGCGGATATTTTTCTAGGTGGCTTTGGTTACTTGGCATACATGTTCCCATTGATGCTGGGGTACAGTGGTTGGCTTATCTATCGGCAATTCAGTTTTCAATTAAATGACTTGCGTGGCTTTGCCGTACGCACCGCAGGCTTCGTACTCACCGTAATGGCGGGTTGTGCGCTGGCGAGTCTCTATGACCAAGGTGGTCATGGTTTGCCACCCGATACCGGCGCAGGCGGGATCATAGGCCAGGTTGTCGGTGCGTTTATGAAAAAGACCTTTGCCAAGTTGGGTGCAACCATTCTGTTGCTGGCCTTTTTTTTTAGTGGTTTCACCTTGTTTACTCATCTGTCATGGTTCCGAGTGATGGACGTCACCGGCGAACTGGCTTTTCGTGTGGGCGATTGGGTCATGGCGCACGTCGATGCACTGCGTGAACGGCGGCAGAAAAATAAAGACGAGATACCCACCTTGACCCAGAGGGCCATGCCGGAGATCAAGAACGTAAAGCCGATGGCGGATATGGATGATGACGATGACCTACCGGTACGTACACCGCCACGCATTGAATCGCTGATTAAAACACCCGCGGTCAGCGCACGCGAACAAAAAGAAAAACAGGTGCCATTGTTTGCGGCGGATGGCGATGCGGCACTGCCACCGTTGGCGATTTTGGATGCGCCGAGTAAAACTACACGGCAAGCGTCCAAAGAATCGCTGGAAGCGATCTCGCGGCAAGTGGAATTGAAATTAATGGACTTTGGTATTGTCGCGCAAGTCGTGGCGGTGCACCCCGGCCCGGTGATCACGCGTTATGAATTACAACCGGCAGCGGGAGTGAAGGTTAGCCAAATTACCAATCTGGCAAAAGATCTGGCGCGCGCCTTGTCGGCAATCAGTGTGCGTATTGTGGAAGTGATCCCCGGTAAATCCACCGTGGGTTTGGAAATTCCCAATGAAGAACGCGAGATCGTTCAGTTAATTCACACCTTGAAATCGGCGGAGTTTGATGAAGCAAAATCACCGATCACCTTGGCGTTAGGTAAAGATATTAGTGGTACACCAATGGTGGTGGATTTAGCACGCATGCCACACTTGCTAGTCGCCGGTACCACGGGTGCAGGTAAATCGGTTGCACTCAATGCGATGTTATTGAGTATTTTATATAACGCCAAACCCACTGAAGTTCGCTTGATTCTGATTGATCCGAAAATGTTGGAGCTGTCGATTTATGAAGGTATTCCACATTTACTGGCACCCGTCGTCACGGACATGAAACAAGCCGCACACGCCTTGCGCTGGTGCGTGGTGGAGATGGATCGGCGTTATCAACTCATGTCGGCGCTGAAGGTGCGGAACATCGCCGGTTACAACAAAAAAATCCTCGAAGCGAAAGAAGCCGGGCAACCAATACTCGATCCGTTATTTCCGCCGGATCCCGATCGACAGGCGCCCGAATTATCCACCTTGCCGTACATCGTGGTGATCGTCGACGAATTGGCTGACATGATGATGCTGGTCGGCAAAAAAGTGGAACAGTTGATAGCACGACTGGCGCAAAAGGCCCGTGCGGCTGGTGTGCATCTTATTCTGGCAACACAACGTCCCTCGGTGGATGTGCTGACGGGCTTGATCAAGGCCAATATTCCCTCGCGCATTGCGTTTCAGGTCTCATCACGCATTGATTCGCGAACGATCCTGGATCAACAAGGAGCCGAACAATTATTAGGCCATGGTGACATGTTGTATTTGCCGCCGGGTGTTGGCGTACCAATTCGTATTCACGGCGCCTTTGTCTCCGATCAAGAAGTGCAGCGTGTGGTTGAATATTTAAAGAAACAAGGTAAACCGCAGTACGAAGAAGATATTCTGATCAGTAATATGGCCGAGCAGAACAGCTCTGCCAGTCTAACTGGCATCGAACCAACTGACTATAATCACGAACAGGATCCACTCTATGATGAAGCGGTAAAGATTGTGACGGAATCACGCCGCGCCTCGATCTCCGGTATTCAACGGCGTTTAAAGATTGGTTACAACCGTGCCGCACGTATGGTCGAGACTATGGAAGCCGCGGGCGTTGTCGGCCCGCAAGAGACCAGCGGTAATCGCGAAGTATTGGCCCCACCACCACCAAAAGGATAAGTTTACTATGTTGTTACGGTTCTCTATTACAGCGGGTTTGCTGATACTTAATCAAACAGGTTGGGCGGCTTCGTTGCAAACATATTTGGGCAATGTTAAAAGTATTACCGCGAAATTTGAGCAGCATATTCAAAACGAGACGACGGATAAAAAAAATCAGAGTAACGGGATATTAGTGGTACAAAGTCCAAACAAGTTTCGCCTGGAATATAGCAAACCTTATAAACAAATTTACGTCGCCGATGGCAAGCGCCTGTGGAGCTACGATGAAGACTTGGAACAAGTGACCGTCAAGGCACAGGCAAACATGCTGACCAATACACCGGCGATGGTGTTGAGCAATCCCGCGGAGTTGGACAAGATATATAAAGTAAAGCCACAAGGCATGGATGAAGGGGTTGAATGGTTTCACCTGACACCATTGCAGAGCGAGAGTGGCTTCGATTTTGTGCGGCTTGGATTTGTTGAGCGAAAACTCCGTTTTTTTGAAATGCAGGATTCATTCGGCCAAACGACCCAGCTCCATTTTACTGATTTGAAATACAACACCGCACTACCGAAGGACAGCTTTGTTTTTACCCCACCTGCAGGTGTTGATGTTATTGAAGATACTGAGATTGACACCAAGAAACCGACAAAAAAGCATGATGGCTGATTTGTTTCAAGGGCAAACGGATACAGCGTTTAAGCCGCTTGCTGATCGGATGCGGCCACGGACATTGGCTGAAATATATGGTCAACAACATCTATTAGCTTCTGGCAAACCACTGTATCAGGCCATTACCGTCGGTAAATTACATTCGATGATCTATTGGGGGCCGCCTGGTACGGGTAAGACTACCTTAGCGCGGGTGATCGCTTTGCACTGTGATGCGGAGTTTATAAACCTTTCGGCGGTATTGGCGGGGGTTAAGGAAATCCGCCTGGCGATCGAACAGGCCAAACAGGTAAAATATCAGTCACAACGCCGTACGGTGTTGTTTGTCGATGAAGTCCATCGCTTTAATAAAGCACAGCAAGATGGTTTTTTGCCGCATGTCGAAGACGGCACCGTGACCTTCATCGGCGCAACCACCGAGAATCCGTCATTTGAATTGAATAATGCCTTGTTATCGCGGGCACGTGTTTATGTCTTGAAGTCACTCACGACTGCCGATTTAGTTGCTGTGATCGATCGTGCGCTTAGCGATACCGAACACGGTTTGGGTCTGCTCAATCTGCACGTTGCAGCTGATGCGCGTCAGCAACTGGCACAGGCCGCCGATGGCGATGCACGGCGCGTATTGAATCTATTGGAGATCGCCGCTGATCTGGCGACTGAGATTCACGGCAAGCGTGTGATTGATACAGAGGTGTTAAGCAATGTATTGGTCAATTCCCTGCGGCGGTTCGACAAGCAGGGTGAATATTTTTATGATCAAATCTCGGCTTTGCACAAAAGTATTCGCGGCTCCTCACCCGACGCAGCGACTTCATGACCTCGACGAGCTTCTCGATCGCGATCCTGCTGCCGGTG
>JANNJI010000406.1:0-2339 GCA_031405795.1 Gammaproteobacteria bacterium | reverse complement strand
ATTTTGACCACCCTATTTTTAAAGAAAGCAGCCAAGTCGCCGAAGTGGATTTCTCGACTACCTCGTTTGTGAAAGAAATCAGTCGGGCACGCACCTTTGGTTTTATGAGTCAGATTGAAGCTTTGCGTGCAAACAATCTGGCATTGGGAGGTAGTTTAGACAATGCGGTTGTCTTGGATAACTATCGCGTGCTAAATGAAGATGGCTTGCGTTACATGGATGAATTTGTCAAACATAAGGTTCTTGATTCCATCGGCGACCTCTATTTGCTGGGCCATAGTTTAATTGGCGCTTTTAGCGGTTATAAATCCGGGCATGCCCTGAATAACCAGTTATTACGTACCATGTTGGCAGATGAGACAGCGTGGGAGCTGGTGACATTCGAAGATGAAAAGAAAGCACCCATTTCCTTCATGCAGCCGGTGCATGCAATATAAGCACTTCCGCTGTTAGCTCTCTTCGTCCGCATGCCGTGCCAATCTTTCAAGGGCGGCGCGCAATTCCGTGTTATCGACTGTCTGTGCCAGGCTTTTTAGCAGTTGTGCATTTTTTGCACTCAGGTGTGGGGGTGTGTTGGAGGCCGAGGTAGCTCGTGGGTCCTCCAACGGTTGCAACATCTGAATCGTAATCCTCTCCACGGTGGATAACTCAGGAAAGCGTTGCTGCAGCTGCTTGAGTAAGGCGGGGGCGGCAAAGCGTAATTTGGTGGCCCAAGCCGCTTTATCAACGCCCAAAACCAGCTCCTGTTGATGAATATCTGCAATGGTGCAGTGTGGGGAAAGTTCAGGGCCAATCAACTCATGCAGCCCTTTCGTAAACCGGCCTAATTGCCGCGTCCGTGTGATCAAGCTCGCAAGTCCGTGATTTCCGCTGTTTAACAGCTTGTCTATCGAGGTAGGACTCTTCATACTAGTTGCATATTAATTCTTGCCAAATTATAAAGGCTTGAGTTACATTCCCGAGGGTTAAGGCGAAGTAGCAATAAGGCTGTTCCTACACGAATAAATAAAGTTATGCCTTAACCTAACCGATAACCAGACGAAGAACCAGCACAATCTAATTGTGAGGACAGTGGGTTTGGGATGAATATTGTATTTTTAAGACGTAAAAAGGGTTGTGCAGGGCTTGTGACGTTAGGTCATGGCAAGTTTTTTTCCGTAGTATTTACCTTTTTTGTAGTTTTACCTGCGGTGACCCTCTATACCGGATACCGTATAGGTATGTCACATATGCGTGCTCACCCCGATGATCTGACCATTGCGGTACAGTCTGAGGTCGACACGCAACGCCTCAAACTTGCTGAAGTCTCCCGCAAAGCCGAAGAAAACCTGAATGCCCTTGCCTTGCGCTTGGGTTCGTTGCAGGCCCATGTGATTCGCCTGGACGCACTGGGCCAACGCTTAACTGTGATGGCCAACCTCGAGAAGGGTGAGTTTGATTTTGATAATCCACCTGCCCAAGGTGGTCCCATGGCGGAAGGCGAGACGGGAACGATGATGGCCGTCCCGGATTTTGTGGCCGCCTTGAATGACTTATCCGTGCAACTCGATGATCGCAATAAGCAGTTAAGTGTATTAGAAACCATGCTGATGTCACGTAACCTGCAGGCCAAGGTCACGCCAACGGGTCGCCCTGTATCTCGTGGTTGGTTGTCCTCCTTCTTTGGCCAGCGTACTGATCCATTTACTGGTTTACGGGTCCATCACTCCGGAGTGGATTTTGCGGGGAAATTGGGTTCGGATGTGGTGACTGCTGCTGCAGGCGTCGTCAGCTTTGCGGGTAAACGTTCCGGTTACGGCAATATGGTCGAAATTAATCACGGTAATGGTTATACAACGCGTTATGGCCATAATTTAGAGAACATGGTGAGCGTGGGTGAAACCGTGAAAAAAGGCCAGGTGATTGGCAAAATGGGTACCTCAGGCCGTTCAACAGGGCCCCACGTGCATTTTGAAGTGATGGTGAATGGGCGTGCAGTAAATCCCAAGAAGTATATCAACGCCGCTGAAGAAGATTTATAACGCCGTAGTTTTTGTTCTGTCATTCCCATAAGGTACACTCTCCCGCCATTTAATTTCTTTAGGTTTTTTCATAGCATGCGTGCTTTTACCCTATGTAGTGTTTCAACTGTAGTGTTCACGGTGTTGCTGGCTGGCTGTTCAACGATTACCGAACAGACACCAGGACAAACTGCACCCGTTGTCGAACCAACGCCCATCGCCATTCCCCCCGAACAGCCAGTGGCTGCGGCAACCACGCTGAGGGTGATAGCGGTGGGTGACATCATGTTAGGGACCGACTATCCAGAAAATCGCCTCCCCGATAATGACGGCGCCGAT
>JANNJI010000405.1:0-5722 GCA_031405795.1 Gammaproteobacteria bacterium | reverse complement strand
GCACAGTCACGACCAACGTCTACTCACGCCAACGCCTGGGTGTGGCCACGTAAAGGATAACGCCATGAGTCAAAACAATATCAAAGGTATCATCCTGGCCGGTGGCGCAGGCACCCGGCTGCATCCGCTGACCCAGGCGATCAGCAAACAATTGTTGCCGGTCTATGATAAACCCATGATCTATTATCCGCTGACCACCTTAATGCTGGCGGACATTCGCAACATTCTGATTGTCACCACCACCATCGAACAACCCTTTTTTATTCGCCTGCTGGGCGATGGCCGCCAGTGGGGTTTACAGCTCAGTTATGTCACCCAGGATGAGCCCAATGGCATTGCCGAGGCCTTTATTCTCGGTGAATCTTTCATTGGCCAGGATCGTTGTTGCCTGGTGTTGGGCGACAATATTTATTATGGTCACGGTTTTGCGGAGACCTTGCGCACCGCGTGTCAGCAACCGCAGGGCGCGACGGTATTCGGCTATTGGGTCAAAGATCCGGAACGTTACGGCGTGGCGGAATTCGACGCGTCGGGCAAGATGACCGGGATTGCGGAAAAACCCAAAAACCCCCGCTCGAATTACGCCATCACCGGGCTGTATTTTTACGACAACAAAGTCGTGTCTTATGCGAAGCATTTAAAACCCTCTGCACGCGGCGAGCTGGAAATTACCGACATCAATAATCTCTACCTCAACAATAATGAGTTACATCTCGTGAAGCTTGGCCGTGGCACCGCCTGGCTGGACACCGGTACGCATGAATCCTTAATTCAGGCGGGTAATTTTATTGAAACAATTGAGAGCCGCCAGGGATTGAAAGTGGCGTGCCCGGAGGAAATTGCCTGGCGCCAGGGTTGGATCAATGACGAACAGCTACTGGTGTTGGCGGCCAAACTCAACAAAAGCCAATACGGTGACTATCTGCAATCATTACTCAAGCAGGGTTACTATTAATGAAAGTCACTACCACCGCGTTACCCAGCGTACTCCTGATTGAACCCAAGGTGTTTGGTGATACCCGTGGTTATTTTTTTGAGACCTGGCAATTGGAGCGCTATCGGCAACACGGGATCAATGCCAATTTTGTTCAGGACAACCTGTCGTTTTCACAGCGGGGTGTGTTGCGTGGCTTGCATTATCAATATGAAAACGTGCAGGGCAAACTGGTGTATGTGTTACAAGGCAGTGTGTTCGACGTGGTGGTGGACATCCGCCAGGACTCCGCCAATTTTGGAAAATGGTTAGGCGTTGAGTTGTCGGCGGAGAATAAACGCCAGTTGTACGTACCCCCGGGCTTTGCCCATGGATTTTGCGTGACCAGCGACGCGGCGCTATTTGCTTATAAATGTACGGATGTCTACAACCCATCTGCAGAAATCACCGTTTTGTGGAATGACCCGGCGATCGGTATCGTGTGGCCGGTGCCCCATCCCATCCTGGCGGACAAGGATAAACAGGGGATCCTCTTGTCAGCAGTCCCGGCGCATAAGTTACTGCGGTTCTGACGGGCTATCCAGTCATGTTAAACAAACCGACCATCGCCCTGATTGGTTATCATGGCCAAGTCGCCTGGGAATTACAGCGCAGCCTGGCCCCGCTGGGAAATGTCGTGACCTTGGCGCGCACCGCCGCCGACCGACACCTTGATTTAGCCAACCCAGATTCGATCCGCGCCGCCTTCAACAACTGGTCACCGGAGATCATTATCAATGCGGCGGCGTATACGGCCGTGGATAAGGCGGAAACCGACGAATCCATTGCCATGGCCATCAACGGTGTAGCGCCAGGGATGCTTGCAGAAATCGCCAAGCAAAAAAATACACTATTGGTGCATTACTCTACCGACTATGTATTCGATGGGAAAAAAGGCGCTGCGTATACCGAGACGGATCCTACCGCACCACTGAATGTCTATGGTAAGACCAAACTGGCCGGTGAACAGGCCGTCAGTGCGATGGCCAAACATCATTTTATTTTGCGCACCAGTTGGGTCTATGGTTTGCGCGGCAGCAATTTTCTGAAAACGATCCTGCGTTTGAGCGCAGAACGTGATGAGCTGAAAATAGTGGATGATCAGATCGGCGCACCCACCTGGAGCAGAATGCTTGCCCTGGCGACGACGATACTGGTGAGCAAGTATCTCGATGATCGTGAGGATATCGGTGCGAAGTCCGGACTCTATCATTTAAGCGCCGGTGGACAGACGAGTTGGTATGGGTTCAGCAAGGAGATCTTACAGCAGAGTCAGCGACACGAGAAAATCGTATTGAAACCCATTGCCACAAACGAGTATCCCTTACCCGCGACACGCCCCAAGTATTCGGTGCTCGCCAATGCAAAAATAGAATCGGCGTTGGGGATTTTCATGCCTCCCTGGCAACAGGCCTTAGCCTTATGTATGCAGGAATTAAAATAACTAGGCTGATGATTTTAGGTGCTGCTGTAGCCCATTAATACAGACGAACTGTTTTTTAGCGCGGTTCTCGTTCATGATACGGACATTGATCTCAAAATCCAGACGCCGACTGTCATGATACAGATGATATACCGGCGCCAGAAACTTGATGCTCTTGGTAAAGATATTCATGCCATTAAAACGCCATTCCAGATCGTCATCCTCACCGCCGATCCCGGGCAGGTCTTCGTTGTAACCGTTAATCTTAATCATGTCTTCCTTAAAACACGAGAAGTTACAACCCATGATGCCAAGATAACGATTCTTGGCAAAGTGATGAAATAGTTTACCGCCCATCCCGGTTTCAAAGTTACGGATGTGATCAAGATGCAGCGGAATCGCCAGCAGGAAAAAAGTGAGTTTGTTAATGAGCAGTTTAACGCGACGAGGGGATAAACGAATCCACGCGGAAACCTTCGGTCCCAGGTTAACCTTCCTGCCCGTACAGATACGGCCCTTTGCCGCGTGCGCCAGATGTATCGCAACATGTTGCGGATGGGGGATGCAATCACCATCAAGGAACATAACATAGTCTGCATTAGCAGCGGCAACCCCGCGATTTACGGCGCGGGTCTTGCGAAAACCCTGATCAGGCTGGGTCAGATGGATAACCGGGCGTGTGGTATCTTTTTGTGTGGTCAGGTACTGAGTAAGTTCGTCAAATTCACCGTCTTCGGTGACGATAATTTCGAAATTCTTCTCGGTCTGATGCTCCAAACCTTGCAAAATACTACGCAAGGCTTCGGTATCCTTGTAGACGGAAATAATCACACTGGCTTTTGGTTGATTGGATCGCATAAGTTATATTTTGGTAACCGTTTATAGCCCCTGAAAATTTGTTAAAGTGTACCGGAAACCTGCGCAGGTATAAATGACCTGGGCTCCACTTAATCATCAAAGATGATAGCTGGCAAACATGATCTTACCAATGACAGCAATTCCTGACGGTTTGCAAAGCGACTTTACCGCCCTTTGGCAACAATGGTCGACACTGGCACAGCAACACGGCATCAACTTGTCCGAACAACTTCGCGTGCAGTTACCACCAGTGTGGCTAAGCAGCGATTTTGTCGCGCAGGCCTGCCTGGCTGAGCCAGTCTTGCTGCAGGATTTGCAGGCGAGTGGCGATCTGTTGCGTGTTTACAGTGATGATAATTATCAGCATACCCTGCAAAAACAGCTGTCAGCGATGACGGACGAAGCGATGTTGATGAAGCGCCTACGGCAAGTCCGGCGTCGCGAGATGGTGCGTATTATCTGGCGTGACCTTGCTGGCTCCGCGCAACTACAAGAAACCCTGCATGATCTCTCACAATTAGCCGATGCCTGCATCGATCAAGCCTTACAAAAACTCTACGCCTGGCAATGCGTCAACATGGGTACACCGACATCTGTCGAGGGCGCACCACAACAACTGGTGGTGTTGGGTATGGGCAAACTCGGTGGTGGCGAGTTGAATGTTTCCTCGGATGTGGATCTGATCTTCGCCTATCCCGAGGAGGGCCAGACCCAGGGCGGTCCGCGCAGTCAGGATAATTTTGAATTCTTTTTGCGGTTAGGCCAGCGTTTGATCCAGGTGTTGCACCAACCCAGCGAAGACGGTTTTGTATTTCGGGTCGACATGCGCCTGCGGCCATTTGGCGAAAGCGGACCGCTGGTGATGAATTTTGATGGTCTGGAAAATTATTATCAGACCCACGGCCGAGAATGGGAGCGTTACGCGATGATCAAGGCACGTGTGGTTGCCGGTGATACAGCACGCGGCGCAGAGTTATTGCAGCGATTGCGGCCCTTCGTCTATCGGCGTTACCTTGATTACGGTGCGTATGCCTCGCTGCGCGAACTCAAAGGCATGATCGAAAAGGAAGTCGCGCGCAAAGGTATGGAGGATAATGTCAAACTCGGCAGCGGTGGTATCCGCGAGATTGAGTTTATTGCGCAAGTATTTCAATTGATCCGTGGTGGTCGCGACAAACCATTACAACAACGCGGTTTGTTTCCGGTGCTGCATTATTTGCAGCAACAACAATTATTACCGGAGTATGTCGTCGCGCAATTATGCGAGGCATATGAATTCTTGCGCAACACGGAAAACCGTATCCAGGCCTTTGCCGATCAGCAAATGCATACCTTGCCTGCCGACGATCATGCGCAACTGCGTCTGGCTTTCAGCATGGGCTTTGCCGATTGGCGAAGTTTTAATGAGGTTTTAGTAAAACACCGCGAACGGGTACAAACTCATTTTGAGCAAGTGTTTGCTTCGCCACAAACACAACCCATCAACAGTGTTTTACAAGAACAAGTCACGACATTATGGATCAGTGTCGTGAGTGACCCCGAGGCGGCGCATACCGCATTGCGCCAACTGGGTTTTGCGCACAACACACACGTCTATGATCGGGTCAAAGCCTTGAAGACGGGTCACGCCTACCTGAGCGCATCGGCGCGCGGCCAGCAACGGCTGGAGCGATTAATGCCGTTATTGATCGCCGCCGCCTTGCAACAGGCCAATGCCGAGGTGGCCTTGGAACGCAGCTTGGCTGTGATCGAGGCGATCCTGCGACGCACCGCGTATCTGGCTTTATTGGAAGAACACCCGCTGGCTTTATCACAATTGGTCCAGTTGTGCGCCGCCAGTCCGTGGATAAGCAATTATCTGGCGACCCAACCCATTTTGCTGGATGAGTTACTCGATCCCCGTAATTTGTACGCCCCGGCCGACAAGGCCGTGTTGCAAACCTTGTTACAGCAACGGTTGAGTAACATCGATGAGCAGGATGAGGAGCAACGACTGGATGCGCTACGCCAATTTAAACACAGTCAGGTGTTGCGGGTGGCAGCGGCCGACATTGCCGGGGTGTTGCCATTGATGAAGGTGAGCGATCACCTGACCTGGATTGCCGAGGTGATTCTGCTGCAGGCCTTGGAGTGGGCCTGGTCAACCTTGGTGGTAAAACATGGATGTCCACCGGGAACCGACCTCGCCGGGCAACATAAAGGCTTTGCGATCGTGGGTTATGGCAAGCTGGGCGGACTCGAACTGGGTTATGGCGCGGATGTGGATGTCGTCTTTTTATATGAGGCCACCGATGATGAGCAAATGACAAATGGTGCTAAACCAGTGGCGTTATCGGTATTTTATGCCCGCCTAGCGCAGCGCTTGATGCATGTCCTGACCACACTCACCCCGGCGGGGATTCTTTATGAAGTGGATGTGCGCCTGCGCCCGGATGGAGCAGCGGGGTTATTGGTCAGTAGTGTCAAGG
>JANNJI010000404.1:0-1246 GCA_031405795.1 Gammaproteobacteria bacterium | reverse complement strand
GGGAAACAGACACCTGCCCAAAGCAAAGAATGTTACCCACAGTGAGCGCGGGAAATTGCCCTAGCTTGTCGTCAGCTTGTTTGATGACGATGGTCTCGCGCTCTTTGTGCAGGTAACTTTCCTGTCGCGTAATGTAGAGGGAGTTGAGAAGTTTTTTCATACAGTGGCTACGGGTTTTGTCATTCCTGCTCAGTAAACAGTTCGTTGACATAGTGTGCCGAATGATCACGCCGAAAAGTATCGGGTTCACATAAATCAACCAATGAACAAGCACGGCATCGCTTAACATCCTCGGTGGGCGGCGGTGTTTTGCCACTTGCCAGTAAGGCATGTGCGCCTTCGATAGCCGCCACGGTGGTGGCACGCAATACATCATCAATCAATACCGGTTCACGCCGTCGCACTTCCCAATACCAGATGGCTCCCTCGGTAACGCTAGTGTTGCGCATTTCTTCAATACACAATGCCTGTGCGCAGACTTGAACACGATCCCAGTCTTCTACCTTCGGCTTGCCACGTTTGTATTCCACGGGAAAATAACGAGGTGGACTATTTGTGACAGGATCGCCCGCCTCTATTTCCAGCAAATCCATTTTGCCAGTCAGTTTGTAATGCTGCGAAATCAACATTACGCCACGTTCAGAGCGCGTACCGCGCCGTTGTTCTGCCACGCCGGAATCGACTCGCTCATGCAGCAGGTTGCCTTCGGCGGTGAAACGATTGTCTGCCCATACCTGTTCGAGATGAATCAGCGCAAACTGGCGCGGGCAATAAGCGTAGTGTTGCAGGGCGGAGATGGCAAGCAACCGGTCATCCATTATCGTTTTCTTTTTTACTGCCAGGAATTGCACGTTGTGCAATCCCGTTTTCTATCAACACGCGCATTTGCCGAATGGCCAGCTCATTGAGCTTTACCAGCCGTTGTGATTGCGGCAAGCCTTCTGTTATGAAATGCGCATTCATGGATTCGAGATTGGCCAGGCACAGCAGTTGATGCATATCGGCATGATCACGCATATTGCCTTTTTGTTCTGGATTGGTGTCACGCCATTGTTTTGCCGTCGCACCAAACAGCGCCACGTTAAGCAGGTCCGCCTCGCTGGCATAAACAAAATTGATTTGTTGCGGCGAGAGTGTGTCAGGGATCAGGTTTTCCTTGATGGCATCGGTGTGGATTAAATAATTAACCTTGGCCAGATTGCGCCGAATATCCCAGCCTAGCTGCTGAAACTCCTGTTCCTTCAGC
>JANNJI010000403.1:0-11054 GCA_031405795.1 Gammaproteobacteria bacterium | reverse complement strand
GCGTTGCTCTCGACAATTGCTCCTGCATTGTTCTACCTTCACCCGTCCATGGGCTCGTACCTCCTGCCTCCATGCAGTCGTTAATCCCCCTTTTTCAAAGGGGGAAGTGATTCGTTGAGGCAGCTATCCTGCGAATTGTTTTGAGGCATGATTGTATTTCCGCTGCATCAAAACTTACCAATATCGCAACCCGCCGCTTCGGTTAGTGAACACCATTTAGGAACAGTTATTTAGCCGCGACTGCCACTGGCAGCATTGGTCTCAACAATGACATTTTTTTCTACTTCATCGGCCACGCGCCACAAGGCCTGTATCATAAAAACGAATAAGTGGTTATAGTTGGGCTACAAATGTAAACACCGATTGAATTCTCTATGAATATAGCGAATAACAGCCCAGGAGCATTGCCATGAATCAACCCGCATCGAATAACAATACCATCGCTGCCCTTACTCATGTGGGCGGCATTTTTTTTAGCTTCTTACCCAGTTTGATTGTGTGGCTGGTAAAAAAAGATCAGGGTGGATTTATTGTTGACCAGGCCATTGAAGCCTTGAATTTTCAAATTACCGTGATCATTACCGCCATCGCCGCGATTTTTCTTTCCTTCATCATTGGCATTTATCTGTTACCGTTTGTCATGATTGCTAACCTGATCCTGTGCATCATTGCTGCTGTCAAGTCCGCCAATGGCGAGCCGTTTCGTTATCCTGTGGCCTTGCGTCTGATTAAATAACTTGATCTGTTTGCCAGCTCGACAACCGCTTGGTCTGGCAAACTCCGTGCGATCATTCATATCATGATTTACCCGTTCGCGATCATGGTTCACGGAGGGGCAGGCGCGTGGCCGGAGATTGAATTACCCGCCGCCAAGATTGGTTGTCAGGCCGCCGCACAATTGGGATGGACAATATTAAATAACGGCGGCTCGGCGCTGGATGCGGTGGAAGCAGCAATAGTCGCGCTAGAAGACAACCCCTCGTTTAATGCCGGCACCGGTTCCTGCTTGAATCAACGGGGTGAGATTGAAATGGACGCATCCATCATGGATGGTGCACGCCATACTGCTGGCGCAGTTGCTGTAATTAAACACTACAAAAACCCCATTCAATTAGCGCGTAAAGTCATGGCCGATGGGCGTCATGTTCTGCTTGCCGGTGAGGGTGCAGAAGCGTTCGCGCAAACACAACAATGTAGCCGTTGCGATCCGGCAAGCCTGCGCGTGGCAAAACGCGTAACACAATGGCAGAGTACACACGGTACAGTAGGTTGCGTTGCGATGGATACGCAAGGCCAGCTTGCCGCCGGTACATCCACCGGTGGCCTGTTTGATAAATTACCTGGGCGTATCAGCGATTCCGCGTTAATTGGCTGCGGCACGTATGCCAACACCGACGGCGCGGTATCCTGTACGGGTATTGGTGAGGCGATCATTCGTAGCGTACTTGCCAAAACCACCGTCGATGCCTTGCGTCACCATGTATCGGCAAGCGCTGCCGTACAACAGGTTATCGCACAGTTTATCGCCGACACCCACCGTCAAGCCGGCGTGATCGTAATTGATAACAAAGGTAGTATTGCCTTTGCACACAACTGCCAGGCCATGCCCGTCGCTTTTGTTGATCGTACGGGTAACATCCAGGTCGCACACTAAGCGATCAACGATTCAACCGTTCATAATGGAATTTCAATCCCAGAATCGTCACTGAGAACACCAAGGTAATTGAATTGGCGATAATAATCGGTGTTGCGCCGATGATGATGCCATACACCAACCATGTTCCTACCCCCGCACTGAATATGGCAAACATACTATAAGAAATATCGTGCACAGATTTGGTTCGCCAGATCTTGACGACTTGTGGGATAAACGAAATTGTGGTCAGAAACCCCGCCAGAAAACCTAATGTATTGGTTAAATCCATCATCATGACCACCTGTTGGCTGTATTCTGCATTTCTGTATTCGCCAGTACCAATTGCAGCCAAATTAATCGTAACACTGTACAGGAAATCAAAAAACCGGAGAGCTGCATTGGCAGCATTAAACAATATTGCGCAGCTTGAAGCCGGATCGTGTTTGAATCGTGCGACATGGTGCATATGCAACTGCGGTACGACATTGCCCAACGCCGCGACATTCATTTTATCCGCAGCATATACCTGCTGCATCACCTCTGCCAACTATTTGCGTAGATCGTTAAACACATCCGGCCGCCACGGTCGGCACGCCAGCAACAAACTATACCCTTCACGCTGGGTGATCGGCTCACCCAGATCATGCTGATTGAGATTATGAAATTCCTGCGCGAGTTGCTGGAGTTTTTTACGCAGTTGCTCGGCGGAACCCGACGTCAACATCCCCGACAGGAATGTAAAACTTTCACCTTTATTGGTAAAGTGACTCTTGAGAAATTCTTCTTGTAGATGTGCAGTAAAAAATCGCTGAATCGGTCCCCGGCGTCGCCAGCTGAAATTGGGCGCGATTCGTAATTTGATGCGATTCTTTGGTAACAAGTCGATCACTTTGAGCCGATCCAACCGCGCCAGGTAACGAATCAGCTCTGTATCGGCTATCTGGTGTTGCTGCAAAATTTCCTCATAGGTCCAACCATTCACCACCAGAAAGGCAACCAATAATAATTTCGTATCTGAGATTAGCTCGCTCTCTTGTTCTTCGCTCAACTCAACCAGACGTTGTTGATCCGCCTCCATTTTTTTCACCAGATCCGCGATCTCCATGTCCAACAACTGGCAAATCTGCTCAAGCCGTTCCAACGAAAAACTTTCGTCGGCAAACAGGCGTTTAACGCTGGCCTCACTCAAGCCCAGGCCGTCGGCCACTGTGCGATAAGTCATGCCGTGGGCCTTAAGGCTTTTCTTCAATGTCGCGATCAATGCGTGTGTCTGTGCCATCCTCATCCCCTTAGTATTGATAACCAGTACCGCTAGGCTATAAATTCATGAACATAATAATTAAGTTGTATAAAACAATACCAGACTACTGATGGGATGGCTCGCCGTCAAGTCAGACAATGCTGATTTTGTCGATAAACAGGGTTGGGGTACAGGCTAAATGCGACTGCGCAGATTGAGATTTTTGCGCATTCGACTCAGTGTCACTGCCAAGCGGCGATATGAACGTAAACGCAAAACCTGACGAACCAGACTTTGCCAGGATAAAGGCTTGACCTGACGCGTCTCATGAATGCGTGGTAGAAAAAATAGCGCAACGCTGAAGCGCAAGATGGTCGATAGAATAAACACCCCGTAAAAAACGCTGAACCACTGCAAGTGCCAGGAACCGAGCGTCATTGCCTTAGGCAGATTTTCACTCAACAACCCGCCCAGCAACGCGCCGACGAATACCGCAATACCCGTCAACACATTATGCAGGGCCATATAGGTGACACGTTTTTTTGTGGGTACCAATTCATAAATAAAATTACCGCTACTGAGGGAAAATCCCGCCCAAATCACCCCACCGATAATTTGTATAAAGATTAAATACCAAAGATTCGTTGAGACTATCCATAACAACGGCATCAGCGGAATAAGTGACCCGCAAAATAATATTACAACACGATTACCAAAAATATCACAGACCCTGCCCCAGCGCGGCAAAGTCAAATACTGACTCAGGATCATCGTCGCCATAATGCTGGTATATTGCAGGTAACTCAATTGCAGATCGCGCAACATATACACAATGAAAAACGGCGAGGCCACCGCCACGGAGAATTGCATCGCGGCAAAGAACAACGAAAACCGCGCCATTGCCGAACCTTGAATACGACGAAAAATATTTCTTTGAAACGGTGACTCCAGTGCAACTACGTGTTCGGGGGGAGAGTACATCATGTAGATGTGATATACCGAAACAAGACGCGCGACCATTGCCAGGGTAAACAAGATCACAAATCCCCAGGCGGTAAGCTGCAACGCGTCAAAGGTATGTAAAATCACCCCCCCAAAAATGAAGGCAAAAAAGGCCATCAAACTGCATAGCCGCGTGCGCATCGCAAAATAGCGACCACGCCGGTGTTCAGGGACAAGATCACCCATCAAACTCCACCACTGCGGCGAAGCAATATTCACGCTGACAAAATACAAAATGACGCCGCCAATTAAAAGCGGGATCGCCTGTTGCGGAAACAGCAAGGGCAGGATCAACACTGGCAGCATCGTGATCGCCTGTAAACTCGTACCAAATAAAATCAGCGTGCGTCGTGAACGGCCATGCCGACCGAGCCACGCAGAAAAGAGTTGCGCAAATGCGCCCAATAAAGCGGGCAATGAAGCCAACACCCCAATCTGGGCGTTACTGGCCTTGAAAAATAAGGCGAACACCGAAAAATAACTCTCGCCGACCCCACTCGTAACGGAGTAGGCCACGCCGTCCTTAACCGAATGGCGTAACGATTGGTCAATCTGCGGATCAGTGGAAATACGACGCAACTTAAATAAAAAAAAGCGCACGGCCGCTTATTACTCCATGTATATTTTTATCATTTTTTGTAATTTGATTGACGGACTGTCGCTAACGCCAAATATTATAGATAACCGAGCCGTTCTGATATCTGTCTTCCTGCTTCCTTGACCAAGGGTACCCAGGTATCTTGGCGACGCTCTATAGGCGCGGAAATTGAAAGCCCGGCAACGATGGCGCCCGCGTTATCGTGGATTAACACACCGATGCAACCCACCCCTTCTTCAGCCTCCTCATTATCGAGCGCATAACCGTCTTTGCTTGCGTGCTGGACCACCTCAATGAGCCTGTCAACAGCAGTAATAGTATGTGAAGTATAGGAGGGTAATCGGCTGCGTTCTGCATAGGCCCGAATAAAGGATTCACCGAGTTCGGCCAACATCAATTTACCCACGGCGGTAACATGTAACGGTGCACGGCTACCGATCACCTGCTCGACACGCATCATCCGCTTGGGCGCAACCCGCTCGATATAAACTACTTCATCACCTTCACGCACAGTCAGATTAACAGTTTCACCAATGGCGTCACGCAACCCTGCCATTACAGTCATGGCCTCCTGCCGAATGTCGATACCACGGCGAACCCGGCCCGCCAATTTAAGCAATCGCCTGCCCAGGGTGTAACGGCCCACGGAATCGCGTTCGACCATACCTACAGCCGCTAAGGCAGCAAGAATCCGAAAGGCCGTTGACGGATGTAGTTCGGTTTCTGCTGACAAAATTTTCAGACTGACCGGGTCGTCATACTTTGCCACGATATCCAGCAACCGCGAGGCGCGATCAATGACTTGAATAGAGGATTGCGATTTTTCCATTTCACATTATGAAAACGATTATGTATTGCGAAATTATAGGCCGGCCGGTATGCTTTCAGCAAGCCAAAAGACGCTAAAACGGTGTGATAGCCAGCAACACCGTTTTTTATTGACGGTTATTTTTCACAATGTGAGATAACACGTACATCATGAAATATTTTGAATACGGATGAAAGACCATGAAATCAAATGCCCTAGAAAAATCACCTACCATTCCCGCCTTTTGCGAAGGTATCCAGCATTTTGCGGCAGCATGGCCCGACGCCGAGCGTTATGCCAGTAGTGCCATCATTGGCAAAGGTCAGTCCGCCATTGGCGACGCCAATGATGACAAGGCGGTGTTTCAAACCCTGTTAGGTGCCGACGCCCTGCGTTACCTGACGCTACAAGTCACTGGCGCCAAAGCCTCCGGTCACCCCGGCGGATTTGCCTCCAGCGCCGAGGTCCATGCCGCGCTGATGATGCTGGGTCATACCAATATCGTCACTGAAGTTGGGCATCATGCTCCGGGATTTTATTCATCGATGTTCCTCGATTCCTCGCTTGAGGCAATGGAAATTCATACTGTGAAAGACATGATGGCCCGGTTTCGTGAGAAACATGGGCTGTTGGGTCATTTGTCGGGAGCTATCCCTGGTTTGTTAGCACCCGCCGGTCCATTGGGCCAAGGTCAGCATTTCGCGATGGCGGGGGCGTATTTACACCGTGACAAGTTATTTCCGGTGACCATCGGTGATGGTGGCATGGGTGAACCGTATGTCTTGAATGCCATGATGCATTTCCATATGGCCTTCCCTGACATCACTAATTTTCTGCCGACCCTGATCTGGAACGGTTATTCACAGGAACATCACTCCATGGTGTCGCTGCACAGCAACGAACAAATGTTGAATTACTGGCAAGGTCACGGCTTTGAAACCGTGATCCTGATTGATGCCAAAGAGTTTGATGACAGCAATCAATCCGGAAATTTTGTCGATAGCACACATTTCTCCTTTGCTCAGCGTCTTGCCTTTACTAAGGCGGTATTAACTGGTGTCGATAAGGCAGCCAAATCCGCGATGAACGGCAAACTCACCGCCTTCATTATCAAACAACTCAAAGGCGCAGGCGTGCACACCACCGGCGCGAAATCGCACAACTTGTATCCTGCCGATACGCTTGACCAGCCGCACATGATTGCGGGCTTGCAACGGCGTGCGCTTGCGCCACAAGCCTGGCAAATCGTTCGTGATAATTTTTCACGCGCCGGTGGTGGCCCTGCGGTCAAAACGGTTGTCACAGAATTTGAATTAGCGATTACCCCTTTACCTAAACTTAACCTGCAGCATTTCGCCAAGGGCAATAAAGCCGTGCCTTCCACCGCCATGGGTGAATTGGTTGCGCAAGTAGGCAAAGCCGATAAACGTTACGTGGTGACCAACGCCGACGGCAACGAGGCCTCGGGCATGAAAAACATTAATGATGCCTTGAAGATCCGTCATCCGACACGTGATGCGTTATATAACCAGGAACCAACCGGGCAAGTCTATGAGCCCCTCAACGAAGATGCCTGTGCCGGTTTTGCTGCCGGGCTGGCCTTATTTGGTTCGCGCGCCATCTGGCTATCGTATGAATCCTTCGCGATCAATGGCTGGCCGATTATCCAAACCGTCACACAGGCAATGGCGGAGTTGCGGCGCAAAACGCCGTCGATTGTGGCGATGTTTACCGCCGGGGCCTTGGAACAAGGCCGCAACGGCTGGACCCATCAACGTCCGGAAATTGAAAACTACTTCGCCGCCATGATGCGCAACGGCAATGTCTATCCGTTATTTCCGTGTGACGCCAATGCGATTCAAGTTGCCTACGAGTATGCAACTGATAGTGTCAACAAAGGCATGGTAATCATGGCATCGAAAAGTCCGCTACCGGTGTATATGAGTATTGAAGAAGCACGCGTTGCCGTCCACGAAGGCGCGGCAACGATTTACGAATCTGAATCTGGAACGAAAGCGACCGTTGTGTTTGCTGTCACTGGTGACATGGTCTTGCTGCCGGTCTTCGAGGCCAAGGATAAACTGGAGGTACAAGGTTATCGTGTGCGGATTGTTGCCGTCGTGAACCCGCGTCAGCTGTATCGACCAACAGATGTCGCCTGGAATACAGTTTCCTACCCGGATGATAAATTCATGACAGATGCGCAGTTTAATACACTGTTTGATGGCGATGTGTTATTGGCGGTCAGCGGTGGCCCCAGTGCATCATTAGAACCAGTATTGCTACGTAGCCGCGCGCCAAACCGTGATACGATTTGTTGGAAACGCGGTGAGACCACCGCCTCTGCCGCTGAGATCATGGAGTTCAATGGCATTACCGCCGAGGTTATGCTGCAACGCGTTAAACAATTTACCAATAAGCGTTAAGACTGTTCGCGTATTACCTGCGAGAGGTATCATGTCTGAAACAAAGATCATTGTGCTGGATGATGACCCAACCGGATCACAAACTGTCCACAGCTGTTTATTGCTGACACGTTGGGACGTCGCCACGCTCAAAAAAGGTTTGCTGGATGCATCACCTTTATTTTTTGTGCTGACCAACACCCGTGGCATGAACGCCCAACAGACCGCCACCTTGACGCGCGAGGTTTGTATTAACCTCAAACAAGCCCTGGCCGAATTAAATACAGCAGGTCATGTGATTCAGCCTATTCTGGTGAGTCGTTCTGATTCGACCTTGCGTGGTCACTACCCGATTGAGACCGATGTCATCGCCCAGCAACTCGGGCCGTTTGATGCGCATTTTCTGGTGCCGGCTTTTTTTGAGGGTGGCCGCATCACCCGAAATGGCAGTCATTACCTGATCGTGAACGGCAAAGACGTCCCTGTCCACCTCACTGAGTTTGCCAAGGATTCGGTGTTTGGTTACCATCACAGTTATTTACCGGACTATGTTGAAGAAAAAACCCAAGGTCGAATTAAGGCACGCGATGTTGTGCAGTTCCGGCTGGGTGATGTACGTGGTGCTTGTCTGAATCGATTGATGTCCTTATCGGCAAATGTCTGTTGTAGTGTGGACGCTGAGACTCAGGCAGACTTGGATAATTTCTGTCGACAATTGTTAACCGCAGTGAGTCAAGGCAAACGCTTTTTGTTTCGCAGTGCGGCAAGTCTGCTGACATCATTAGCAAAACTGCCACCACAACCCGTGTCCGCACAAGATATGCAACACTATGTCCGCAATGCCAGGCCGGGTGCGGTGATTGTCGGCTCGCACGTCAATAAAACCACCGTACAGTTGCAACAGTTACTCGCGATGCCGGGCACTGAACCCATTGAGGTGGATGTTGAACGTATCGAACAAAACCATCAAGCATTACTGGCACATATCACCACTACAGTACAGCAAGCGCATGACAACGGTAAAACACCCGTCATTTTTACCAGCCGCACCGAAAAGACCTTTGTCGATCAAAAAATTCGTCTCGCCTTTGGCGGGATGGTGTCGGCCTTGTTAATCAACATCGTGCGCAACTTACCCGCCACACTGGGTTTTTTGATCAGTAAAGGTGGCATCACTTCAAACGACGTATTGAGTTCCGGTCTGGAGTTACAGTCTGCACGGGTATTAGGCCAAATCCTCGCAGGTTGCTCGGTGGTGCGCTGCCCCGCCGATCATCCGCGTTTCCCTGATTTACCCGTGGTGATCTTTCCGGGTAACGTCGGTGACGAACAGGCACTGGCTACTGTCTATAACCGTTTAACTCGTTATACTACGAATGCTGCCGATAGCGCTGCCTGGCAGCCTGTTAAAATTTAAACCCTTCAATCATCGCGAACGATCATGTTAAACCATCAACAAACCGATCACCGTGCATTACTAAAGGCACTGCAAAAATTACTGCCTAACGCTGCGGTGTTGCATGCGATAGAAGATTTACGCCCGTATGAGTGCGACGGCTTATCCGCCTACCGTAATTTACCGTTGCTGGTGGTAATGCCGGAAACCATCGAGCAGGTTCAGGCGATCATGCGTTACTGCCATCAACAGGATATACCGGTGGTGGCGCGTGGCGCCGGTACGGGCCTATCCGGTGGTGCCTTGCCCAATGAACAAGGTGTATTGCTGAGTCTGGCAAAATTCAAAAAAATATTACACATTGATCGCGTACGCCGTCTTGCTCAAGTACAACCCGGGGTACGGAATCTGGCGATCTCGGAGGCCGCCGATCCCTTTGGGCTTTATTATGCGCCAGACCCTTCCTCACAAATCGCCTGCACCATTGGCGGCAACGTCGCGGAAAATTCCGGTGGCGTACATTGTTTGAAATACGGACTGACTGTCCACAATATTCAGCAACTCAAGATTGTCACGGTAGCAGGTGAACTGTTAACGATCGGTGGCGCAGGACTCGATGCACCCGGTTATGACTTGCTGGCACTCATGACGGGATCAGAAGGCATGCTCGGCATTATTGTCGAAGTCACGGTTAAATTACTGCCCAAGCCTGAACGTGCACAAGTCATTCTTGCCGCTTTTGCTGATGTCATTAAAGCCGGTAAAGCCGTCGGCGATATTATTGCCGCCGGAATAATCCCGGCCGGATTAGAAATGATGGACAAGCTGGCGATTGAAGCGGCAGAGAATTTTGTGCATGCCGGATATCCACTGGATGCACAGGCCATTCTATTGTGTGAACTCGATGGCACGAATGGGGAAGTATCTGAACATGTACGCACTGTGCGTGACATTCTCACCCGCAGTGGCGCCACTGAAGTACGCACTGCAAAAGATGAGGCAGAGCGCCTAATATTCTGGAAAGGGCGCAAGGCCGCGTTTCCAGCAGTGGGACGACTCGCCCCTGATTATTATTGTATGGATGGCACCATACCGCGCAAACATTTACCACGTGTACTGCAAACCATTGCCGATTTATCCAAACACTATGAGTTACGCGTCGCCAATGTCTTTCACGCTGGGGATGGCAATTTACACCCACTAATATTGTACGATGCCAACAAGCCCGGTGAATTGCAACGCGCCGAACAATTTGGCGGCAAGATTCTGGAGTTGTGTGTGGCGGTGGGCGGCACCATCACCGGCGAACACGGCGTCGGCATCGAAAAAATCAATCAGATGTGTGTGCAATTTAATTCCTTGGAACTCACCCAGTTTCATGCCATCAAGGCGGCCTTTGATCCGAAGGGTTTGTTAAATCCAGGCAAGGCGGTGCCCAGCTTACACCGCTGTGCGGAATTTGGCGCGATGCACATCCATCAGGGCAAGCTGCCGTTTCCCGAACTGGAACGTTTTTGACTGCCCGTGGCAATATGATTGATAACGACATCAGTAGCGTATTGCAACAACACGTCAACACCGCCATCAGAACAAGAACGGCCTTGTGTATTCACGGCGGCAACAGTAAATCTTTTTATGGTCGGCAACCGGTGGGCGAACCGATTGATATCCGTCCGCATGCCGGCATCATTAATTATGAACCGACCGAACTGGTGATCACCGCGCGTAGTGGCACTCGTATTCAAGACATCGAACTCTTGCTCGCCAAACATAATCAAATGCTGGCGTTTGAACCCGCGCAATTCGCCGGGCAAGCCACCCTTGGCGGCACCATCGCCTGTAACACCTCCGGTCCTCGGCGTGCGTACGCCGGAGCCGCGCGTGACTTTGCTCGGCCAACAGCGCCAACCCGCCATGCGCGGTCAAGGTATCCTCGGTTCGTTCCAGGGTGAATCCCAACACCGTTTGT
>JANNJI010000402.1:0-2732 GCA_031405795.1 Gammaproteobacteria bacterium | reverse complement strand
GGTTTCAACAACATAACCAATCAGTAATAAAAAAATCATATTGCCAATGAGGTGTTCAGCATCACCATGTAAAAACATGCTGGAAAAGTAGGTGAGTACACTGGGGTTGGCTGGGTTTATCGCGTACTTATAACTGGTCACCTGATCCTGTAAGGCATCGTAGTGACGACGATTTTGTTTCCAGTTGGAATAACCGATGTCTTGCGGGCGAATAATCTCGTCATGGATCAGTCTACGTTGAAACTTGGCGTCGGACTGCATCATTTGCCGATCAGTACGTAATTCCTTGGAGACACGGCGTACATCCAAGCCGCTGATTTTATGCGCTTGACCTTGATATTCGTAATATTTACTCAGTTCTATCTGAAGTAGCCCGGACTCGATGTAGTGCCGTTGCGCCTGTTCTTGGTATTCGTCGTCATTGTGTTGCCAAGTGAAAAAGATCAAAACGTTGATCAAGACTAGGATCACGGTTACTAATGGGGGTTTCCGCCAGTCTATCGGGCGGTCAAGGGGCAGTAAAAGCATGGATTAATTCACAATTATGTCGCATCAAATCAAGTTTTTTGCCCAATGGCCAATAAATTGCGCTCGTGGCTGCTATCTTATACTTATCTAGGATTTGTGAAGCGTGTCCTGTTCCTGGCAGGATTATGGTGGAATGCTCTGTCTTTGTCACGGCAACAAGCGGGAAGATTCATGCAAAATCAGCAAGTCCTTGATGCGATTGAACAAGCGGTTGATCGCAATACAATCTTCGGTGATCTGCTAACGACAGTAGAGAAGCAATATCTACTGGATCGCGGTGTGGTGCGCAGCGTGTTACCGGGCGTGCAATTGTGCCGGCAATTCCAGCGCGATCATCGCGTCTTTATTCTGGTGGTGGGGGAGGTGGAGGTAACCACGGGCACGGATACCAATAAAACCCACATTGCAAATCTCAAGCAGGGTGAAATCTTTGGTGAAATAGCGGCGTTGTTTGGCATGCCCCGGGTCTGTGATGTGACGGCGATTCGACCTTCGGTGGTGCTGGAAATTTCCAACGAGGTATTGAGCAGCATTGTGGATGGGCGCCGCGAATTACGCGAGGCCGTCATGCAGCGTTTTCGTCACCGTATTACGGAAACCGCTTTGCGTGCGGTCCCATTGTTCCGTTATTTACCCGATGAGTCGATGGGCGTGCTGATTGAACGCTCAACCCTGGTGGATGCGCCACCCGGCAGCATTCTGTTACAGGAAGGGGAGGTCGGTGATGCTGCGTATGTCGTGGTCTATGGCAATTTGCGCGTCAGTCATGATGTGAATGGTAAACACTTGAATCTGGCGTTGTTGCGGCCTGGGGATTATTTTGGCGAGTGGTCATTGTTAACCGGTGCGCCGCGCACCGCCACGGTGTCGTCCTTGTCGCAAGCTGAGTTAGTGTGTATTGAACGCGGTGCCTTTTTGGATGTACTCAAAGACAATCCCGAAATCCGCGATCGTATCGACCTGGAAGCACATAACCGTTATGACAAAATGATGTCACTGGAGCAGGGTAGTCCCGAGCAGCGTGCGCATCAAAGCCTGAACCGGATTGTCGATATTATTAAAAAAAGCAGCTAGCAAGAAGTTAAAATAATACGTATGCTTCATCAATAGTGAATATCATTATGATCGCGCAATGTGCGATACCCCACATATAGCTGCATTTACGGAGTTGTTAAATATGTCTCTATTAAGAAAGTATCAACGTTTTATTTGCACAATGTTAACGGTCGCGATGTTGGGGTTGGGTGTAAACACGACGGTGACCGCGGCAATGGTGACGACGGAAGACCTCGTCACGGCGAAGGAGCTGAACCTTAAGCGTGACCATATCCGTGATTGGTTAGTGCGCGATGAAGTGCGCGATCAATTAATCACTCGTGGTGTGGATCCAAGCCAGGCCCGGGATCGTGTGGCGAGCATGACCGATAGTGAAGTGGTTAGCGTGGCGGGTAAGATCGATGAATTACCGGCTGGCGGTGGCGGGTTGGAGCTGGTGCTGATTATCTTCCTGGTGCTTGTCATTACCGATATACTGGGGATAACCGATGTTTTTGCCTTTGTAAAAAAACGCTAGCAGATAGTGTTTTTGCTGCGAGGCTTGTGGAACAATACAAGTATCCGTGATCGAGCCCCGCCCACTAAGCAATGTTAAGGCAAGCGGGCAAAGATCGGCTAAGATTGGGTGACAGAGAATTCTGCTTCCTTACATATATCTAGTATTAAGCTATTAACTTTTGGAGTAATCAAACATGTCATTTTTGCGAAAGTATCAGCGTTTAATTTGCACAATGTTATCCGTCGCGATGTTGGGTCTGGGTGTGAATCAGGTGGCGATGGCGGCAATGGTGACGACGGAGGACCTCGTCACGGCGAAGGAGTTGAATCTCAAGCGTGACCATATCCGTGATTGGCTGGCGCGTGATGAAGTGCGTGATCAACTGATTGCCCGTGGCGTGGATCCAAGTCAAGCCCAGGCTCGCGTGGCGAGCATGACCAACAGTGAAGTGGTCAGTGTGGCGGGCAAGATCGATGAATTACCCGCCGGTGGTGATGCGATCGGGGTAGTGGTGGTGGTCTTCCTGGTTTTGGTGATCACAGATTTGTTAGGAATTACCGACATCTTCACCTTCATCAAGAAGCGATAAGCGTAAGACCGAGGCCACCCCGGCTGCAGGCTAGACGGTAATTTCGGTTAGAGAATCAGA
>JANNJI010000401.1:0-1218 GCA_031405795.1 Gammaproteobacteria bacterium | reverse complement strand
CTTCGTGAGCAGAGAGATGCTGGCTGACCGCACCACAACAACCTGCCTTGGGAGCAGTGAGTAATTGAATACCGATCCGATGCAACACACGTGCGGTTGCTACATTGGTGTTGGCGCTGACACTACGTTGCGCACAACCTTCGAGTACCAGCATTTTTCTAGCATGTGATTGCTGTGGCCAGGGGGTTTTGGCCTGGGCATCGGGGATTTTGTTTTTTAGTACGTGCGGCAACAAAGGTTTGACCAACAGGCCAAGATTTAATAGTGCAGAGAAGCGCCGAGGATAAGGGATCAACCTGCGCAATAAAAACCGTGTAAGCGTAGCAAAAGGGTTACGCGATATTTTACGTTCGATCAATTCACGGCCAATATCCACCAGTCGGCCGTAACGCACCCCGGAGGGACAGGTGGTTTCACAAGCGCGACAGGTGAGACAACGATCCAAATGTAATTGTGTTTTAGCGCTAACCGGTTCGCCTTCGAGTAATTGTTTGATCAGGTAAATGCGGCCACGTGGACTATCCAGTTCATCGCCCAGCAATTGATAGGTTGGGCATGTAGCCGCGCAAAACCCACAATGCACACAGGCGCGCAGGATGGTTTCCGCCTCTTGGCCTTCTGGCGTACCCCGGTATGTTTCACTCAGATTAGTTTGCATGAATTAGCCATTCGTTTTGTCTGAATTATTAAAAGTCTTGATACATCCGGCCCGGATTGAAAATACCATGAGGGTCAAAGGCCAATTTTAATTGCTGATGTAGTTTCAGTAAAACCTCGTCCAGCGGTTGAAATACCTCATCACGGGTTGGATGGTTGCGATACTGCATGGCGTGACCGCCGGCAGTGCTTGCTGCATTGCGCACTGTGTCTGCATCGACCTCAGTTAATAACCAGCGTCGCGCACCATTCCATTCGTAAAGCCAAGCACCGTCGATATTCATTGGCGCCGTGTTGGAGGCGATAGACAGCAGCCACAACCGGCGATTCGATTGGAAATAGGCATGTTGTTGTTCGTTAATGCCTTGCCAAAATAAATTACCCGCGGCGAGTGCATCGCCGCCGATCCGCTGTTGTGCCGCTGATATTGCGCCATGTGTACCAGCAAGGCGTACATAAAGTTGCTGGTCGACAAAACATGTGGCGGCGATCGGTAACGGTAATTGTGCCCAGCGGTGCATCGCCTCAAGTGCAGCTGTAGCAGCGATTTGCCGCACCAGT
>JANNJI010000400.1:0-10403 GCA_031405795.1 Gammaproteobacteria bacterium | reverse complement strand
CGGCCAACGCGTTGCAAAAAGGTGGCGATGGCGCGTGGTGAGCCCATCTGGCAAACCAAATCGATCTCACCAATATCAATACCCAGTTCCAGCGAGGCGGTGCACACCAAGGCGCGTAATTCGCCTGCCTTCAAACGCTGTTCGGCGTGTAACCGATGTTTGCGTGCCAGACTGCCATGGTGCGCGGTGACGGCGTGTTCACCCAGGCGTTGCGCCAGGTGATGCGCGGCGCGTTCGGCGAGACGGCGGGTGTTGACAAAGATCAAGGTGGTGCGATGTGCGGTGATCAACTCGGCGAGCCGATCATACATTTCATCCCAGACCTCATTGGCCATCACTGCCTGCAGAGGTGAACGCGGTAATTCAATGCGCAAGTCGCGTTCGCGGCTGTGGCCGATGTCAATGATGTTAACGGTGGTGTCGCGTGCGCCTTGTAAAAAATTCGCCATCAAGGCGATGGGCTTTTGCGTGGCGGAAATGCCGATGCGGGTGGGGCAAATACCCGAACTGCTTTCACATAAGGCGCTCAAGCGTTCCAAGGACAATAACAAATGGGCGCCGCGTTTGTTGCCCGCCAGTGCATGGATTTCATCGACGATCACACTGCGGACGTTACGCAGCATTTCACGACCAGATACCGAGCCGAGTAATACGTACAGGGATTCGGGCGTTGTGACTAATATATGGGGGGCTTGGCGGCGCATGCGTTGCCGTTCCGCCTGTGAGGTGTCACCGGTGCGCACCCAGGACTGGATCGGTACATCGGCCAGGCCTGATTCCAGTAGTTGATCACGAATGCCATTGAGCGGTAGTTGCAGGTTTTTTTGAATGTCGTTGGATAAGGCCTTGAGCGGTGAGATGTATAACACATAGGTTTGTTGTGCCAGTTGGCCTTGGATGCCCAACTGCAATAACTCATTGATGATCGCAAGAAATGCAGCCAGGGTTTTGCCGGAACCCGTCGGTGCGGCAATCAAGGTGGTTTGGTGGGCGGCGATCGCCGCCCAGGCTGCACACTGCACGGTGGTGGGTTCACCGACATAGCGGGTAAACCACTGCTGGATTGCCGGGTGAAACAGCGTGAGTTCTGCAGTGTGTGAGGATGGTGTGTGCATGCCTGTATTCTAGCAGTTTAGGGTGAGCATAATGGAGCCGTAATTCGGGTTGCTGGGCAGATAAACAAAGGTTGTGGTTACGGCGGGGATACAACAGAAAAAGCGGGTATACTCCTGTCCACTTATGCCCGACTTCAACGCTTGGTACCGGACCGCTCGCCTCGGTCTACATAAACTGATCACCAACCGGTATTTTATCTTATTGTGCGTGTTATACCTGTTTGGCTGGCTGAGTACAGCCATGGGTGGATTTGCCAATCATTATATGCAGACTCAATGGCTGGAACTGGTGCTGATACTTTACATATACACCTTGCTCTATCACGTACTGCGCCCCAGCCGTTGGCGCGCACTGCTGGCCAGTGTGCCGATTATTTTGTTTTACCTGGTACACGATCTTTTCTTTTTGGCTTATAGCAAGGTATTCCGGTGGATCAACGTCAACGAATTACCCGAACTGTTTCACGTATTACCGCTGAGTTATGACATTGTCATCGGTATTGTCTTTTTTGTTCCAATATTGGCGGTGTTCGCGTCCATTAATCTTCGGCAAAATCGGTATAGCGCACTGTTAAGCCTACCCGCGGTGGGTGTGTTGGTGCTGTTGTTCTTCTATCCCACGACGTTTGCAGCCGCGTTTCACTCTGTCGCCAATGGTATTATTATTTATTCCGACGCTAAAAGTGTCGAACGCAATGGTCGTTTCGCCATGAGCTTGTTGCGTGAGGCGGAACGCCTGGAGATCAGCCGTGCCATTGCGCCATATCGCCAGCGTGCTGCTTATGATCAACAAGCGCAGCAGCGCGCTGAGTATTTAAGTAAACACGGCAATAGGCACAACGTCCATCTCATCGTGCTGGAGAGTTTTTTAGACCCGACGCTGTTTCATGCCGCGAAATTTTCCCAACCGCCGACGCATCCGGATTTCAGTCAATATTTTGCAGACACGCCGGGCTTGTCGATCGCCCCGATGTTTGGCGGCGCCACTTCCCAGTCGGAATTCGAAGTGTTGTGCGGTATGCCAGGCTTTGAAAAATTATCCAGTGTGGAATTCAATGTGTTCACCGGTGCGCAGGCGCACTGTCTGCCCGGCATTCTGCAACAAAGCGGTTATCGCACCATTGGTGCCAATGCCTACAAGCCCAATTTCTTTAACGTCATAACCGCCTACAAGGGTATTGGTTTTAGCGAGGTTAATTTCCCGCGCGAATTTTATAATGGCGACACCTACATCACCGCTGGCGATACTGACGTAGAAGAATTTCAGTTCGACGCAGAATTGTTTACACAAAATCTGGCGATGCTACGTCGTGTCAAACAGGAAACGCCCGATAAACCGGTGTTCAATTATCTGATGACCATTTACGGCCACACCCCACACCTGTTGGATCCCAAACAGCGGCCGGAATTTATCAAAATGTTGCATAGCTATCAGGACGATCATCTGGCACGCAGCACCAATCAGTTTTATTACCGCACCAAAGCAATAACCGATTTTGTCAAGCAACTGGTGGCAATGGATAAACATAGCCTGATTATTCTGACTGCTGACCATGTGCCGCCGCTACGCAACGGTCCCAACACCTTCAAGGCCTTGCAATATCTGGATAACCGGGAGGGCAGTTATTTTCATAACCGCATTATGATCGTGCAAGATGGCGTGCCGACGCATTATCCCTTGTTACGCCACCACGACATGCCGGACGTTATTCAGAATTACCTGACGAAGGGACAACACTGTAAACAAAAGTCCTGTGGCTATTTGCTCGGGGAACTACGGCCTTCGCGTGATGTCCTACTCGAGGAGTATTTGCGGCTACTGGCGCATGCTTCAGAATAGCGGCTTACACAGGTATCTTGTAACGTGAGCGGCCAGATCGACCATTTTGTTGGCAGCAAAGTCTGCTAAATCAGCGAGTTGTTAAATAAGTCACATGAAAATGCTCATCACCACAGCGAATTATTCAAGTCTGCCTGGCAAATACGTTAGAATGTGCGCCCACTTTAAATTAATAACCAACGCATTCAGGCAGGCACCACATCCATGAGTCGCATTAATCTACTGATTGCCATCGCCGTGGCCGTCGTGACGATCAGCTTGTGGGCTTATGCCAATCAACCCTCGCAACATCCCCCCTGGCCGCAAAAGGTCAAGGGTTTTTCCTTTTCACCTTTTCAGGCCAATCAGGATGCGATCAAACAAATCCTCCCTTCGGAGGCAGAGATTGATGCCGATTTAGCATTGCTGGCCGGAAAAACTCACGCAGTACGCACCTATACCACCGATGGCACCATTGCCGAGGTACCGCGTCTGGCAAAGAAATACAATATCAACGTCACGGTCGGTGCGTGGATTGATGATGACCTGGAGCGGAATGAACGCGAGATCGCCAAGTTAATCGAGGTGGCCAATGCCAACCGCAATGTGGTGCGTGTCATCGTTGGCAACGAAGTGGTTTTACATAATTATATCCCGACAGAAAAATTAATCGAATATATTGACCGAGTGCGCAAGGCCGTCAATGTCCCGGTCAGTACCGCAGATACGCATGAGGTTTGGCGGGTACACCCAGAGCTGGTGGAACACGTCGATTACATTGCGGTGCACATGTTGCCGTATTGGGAAAAGCAAAAGATCGAAGACGCAGTAGACTATATAAACGGCAAAATGGAGATGTTGTCAGACCTGTATCCGGACACACGCATCATCATCGGTGAAGTGGGTTGGCCGAGTAATGGTCGCAGCTACGGCGGTGCAGTGGCCAGTGTCGCGAATCAGGCGACGTTTCTACGCGAGTTTCTTAAAAACGCGGAAAAAGAAAATTATACTTATTACATCATGGAGGCCTTTGATCAACCGTGGAAGCGCAGCACGGATGAAGGGGCGATTGGTGCGTATTGGGGTGTGTATGACGTCTATCGCCAGGCAAAGTTCTCTTTGACCGAACCAGTTGTCGACATCCCGCATTGGCATGTATTGGCGGGTATATCGGTAATTCTCGCGGTGATTGTATTTGCGGTGTTGCTCACCGACAGTAAACATTTGGGTATGCATGGCCGCAGCTTTCTGGCGATCATCGCCTACTTAGTGGCAACGGTTGCAGTGTGGGTGGGATATGATTATTCCAAACAATACCTGACAACGCTGAGTATCGTCGTGGGTTTATTATTGGTGATCGGAATGATCGGTGTGTTCGTGGTATTACTCGCCGAAGCGCATGAGTGGGCGGAGTTGCATTGGAGTAAGTTTCGTCGGCGCCCCTTTGTCCCTCTGTTGGTTCCTGCCGCAGAATTACCTTTTGTCTCGATTCATGTGCCTTGTTACAACGAACCGCCGCAAATGATGATTCAGACCTTGAATGCGTTGGCCAAGCTCGATTATCCGTATTATGAAGTCATTGTGATCGATAACAACACCAGGGACCCGACGGTATGGCAACCGGTACAGGCGTATTGTCTGACACTTGGTGCGCATTTTCGGTTTTACCATGAATCGCCCTTAGCGGGTTTTAAAGCGGGCGCGTTAAATTTTGCGTTGCGTCTGACCGCCAAAGAGGCAGAAGTCATAGCCGTAATCGACAGTGATTACCTTGTGCACCCTTTATGGCTGCATGATCTGGCACCGCAATTTGTCAATCCGCAGATTGCGATTGTGCAGGCACCGCAGGACTATCACGATGGCGAAGAGAATATCTTCAAGGCAATGTGTTACAGCGAGTATCGCGGCTTCTTTTATATCGGCATGGTCACGCGCAATGAACGCAATGCGATCATTCAACACGGTACCATGACCATGATTCGTCGCAACGTATTACAAGAGATCGGTGGTTGGGCAGAGTGGTGTATCACCGAAGATGCCGAACTGGGTCTGCGCGTTTTCGAACATGGTTATGAAGCCGTGTATATCCCCAAGAGTTATGGCCAGGGGTTGATGCCGGACACCTTCATTGATTATAAGAAACAACGTTTTCGTTGGGCCTTTGGTGCAATTCAAATATTACGCGGCCATGCCAAACAATTAATGGGTCGTGTGCAAACCAAGCTGACAGTGGGGCAGCGCTATCACTTTTTTGCTGGTTGGTTGCCGTGGCTGGCGGATGGTTTGAATTTGATTTTTAATGTGGCCGCATTAGGCTGGTCGTTAGCGATGATCCTGATGCCAAAACAGGTCGATCCCCCCTTGTTAATATTTTCGTTGTTACCGTTGGCGTTGTTCAGTTTTAAAACGGCGAAACAATTTTATTTGTACCAGACGCATGTGAATGCAGGTGTCTGGCAAACCTTGTCGGCAACGATGGCGGGGCTTGCCTTATCGCATACGATCTCGCGGGCGATCTTGGCAGGATTTTTCATTAAAGAAAAAGCCTTCTTCCGGACGCCAAAACTTGCGGATCGATTATCGTTTGGCTCCGCGCTGGTGGTGGTCTATGAAGAAGCCATCTTGGGTTTATTGTTTATCGCGGCTGTGACGGGAATTATATTGGGAAACCTCTCAGAGGCTGTCGTACTTAAAGGGCAGGGAAATGATACCCCCGATATGTTATTGTGGATCATCGTCTTGTGTATCCAGACTATTCCTTATCTGGCTGCCGTTGCAATGTCGTTATTGGGTGCGCGGGTACATGGTGCCAAGATGACAGTGGCGGAAGTTAATTAAGCTTGCAAAATATTCCTTGTCATTTCGAGTCGCGAACAACGTGACGCGAGGTTCGAGAAATCTGCGGTGTTGAGGGTTGGTATCCTTCATCCGTCAGCGACGAAGATTTCCCGGCAACTGCTCCATGCGTTGCGCTACCTCCTGCCTCCATGCAGTCGTCCCCCACTCGCTGTGTTCGGGACTCGAAATGACAAAGGGTAAATAGCATTCGAGAGTCGAAACCAGACGGTCTCTGAACAGAGTTGATGACAAACTTTTTGAAATAACAAAATG
This sequence comes from Gammaproteobacteria bacterium, assembly GCA_031405795.1. Lineage (GTDB taxonomy): Bacteria > Pseudomonadota > Gammaproteobacteria > UBA6429 > Thiohalophilaceae > JACQBC01. The sequence goes on along the minus strand of JANNJI010000400.1, from coordinate 4,358 downwards.
TAATTTGATCAGTTAAAGACTATAACTCCTCACGATTCACCTGTTGTTGGATAGCGCGGCCCCGTAACGACAGCATGAATTCATCCAGGCTGAATAAATCGAGACAGGGCATCGCACCGATGTGTTTGATCTTGCCACGCGCCAGTTTCTGGGCAATCACCACCGCCGCGCTGCCAGGAATTTCCGGGCCGTCATTTTGTTGCGCGATGACTTGCCAGGTGATACGTAACGGTCGCTGATCATGATTGACCCCAGTCAGTTCTACATGCATGCCACCAATATCCGAACCAAATGGCAATAATAAGTTACTCAGCGACTGTAACAGTTTGGCATAGGGCTGCCAGTGTTTGACGATTCGCCAACGCGTCAGCCAGGACAGTATCCAAATACCGAGTTGAATTACGCTTAACTCCATGCCGGCACGAAAGATAACGTCTCGCACAGCAGTATAACGTTCCGGAAATAAAACAAGATCCGGCACGTCGCAATAACTTAGGCAGCGCGTGTGCATTGGCTTGGCATAACGCCGCCGAATCAAACCTTGCCAGCCATACACAGTTTGCCATGAACCTTGGCGAAATTGTAACAAGGGTTTGCCGCAATAACTCAATACCGCCCGTATCGTCGCTAAACCACGTGGCGCACGATTGCCGGGACTAATGCCAATATCTATCGATGTGAGTTGAGCGAACTCGGTAAAATAGTGATCAATCACAGCGGCGGATAACCCCGGTAAGGTACTCACGCCAGTCACCGCGAGCACCTTATGTGTTCGCGCCAGCTCATCGAGTTGTTTAAACCGGTAGACGTAATCTCGTGCATCCGCCAGATCCAGATAATGCACACCGGCCGTGATCACGGTTTCGGCGACACGGTAATCATGTTCCTGAAACGGGCCAACTGTATTGATCACCAGCTGACAGTGCGTTTGATGGATTGCCGTAATCAGGGAGGAGGGTTGTTGCACGTCACAGGTTATCGATGTTGCGCGTGTTTGTGGAACTTCGCTATTAAGTTGTTCGGCATAGGCATTCGCCTGCTTTATATTTTTTCCGGCGATAATAACTTCGATCATCGCGTCATGAGCAAGGCGACGGGCAATACGTGCACCAAAATTACCATAACCACCCAAAATCAGAACACGAAAGGACATGACGGTTTCCTTATGGTTTATTACCACATCGGTTTGTAAATGGCCAACCAGAATACACTCAGGATGGTTGGTGGTAACAGGATCAGTGCCACTGGCACAAAACGCTGGTGATAGTCATGCAACAACGCTGATTCCTGTTTGCTGTATGGGCGCGAAGGATGTCGCGCAGCAAATACGCCGGGAAGTTTGTAATGGCTAAACCAAATGTCGAATAGCTCCACCGGGATAATAATCACCAGCAACAGCATTAATTTAAACCACAACCAGGGTTGTGGCAGCGCAGGGCTTAACCACACCATGCCCGCGCCGCTGATCAAGAGCAACACAAAGGCAAAATGCTCAACACGTAATAGATGTAAAAAACTGACATATAGAAATTGGCTGATCATGCTGGGTTCGCCGAACTGGCGATTGGCGAGGCGTAACATCCACCAGGCGCCGAGGGTGGGACCCAGCCAGGCGATCAGACTGCCGAGGTGAATCACTTTGATAATAAAGTAGAGATAGTCAGTGTGCATGTGCGCTCACCGTGTATTCAGCGGGATGAGTGAACACCAATACGCCAATCAAAAATATCCAAATCACATTCCACACCATGGAAACGGCAGTGAACGGCACGGCCAGGGTCATGTTGTCGATAATCACTGCGTAGCTTAAACCAAATCCGATCAACCAGGAGGGCAAGCCAATCAGCACCACGACGCGCGGTAATGCGTGATTGCGCAACAACAATAGATTCAGTAGCAAACCACCCAGACAATAAGCGCCATTGGCGAAGATGCCTGTTAACAATTGCCCTATCTGTTCAAGCAAGACATAGTGTGCGGGGGCAGTGGTAAATTTGGGCAAAGCAAAGGCAAACAGAATTTCCGCCGAGATGTCCGGCACCACGCCGAAGGCGACAATGCCCATGGCAAAATATTTGAGTGGATGCGCTGGGATGTAATCTAACAATAACAAGCAAAACAAAAATAAACTGAGCGAACTCGCCATCCAACTGGCCCATCCCCATTGCCATATTCCGGTGTGTTGTTCAACAAATGCCATGCGTAGGGTGAGCTCAGTGGTAGTGGGTAAGCCGGGGGTAAGGGTAAAGGCCATCAGCACGCATGCCGCGGTGATGATGGCGACGGTACTGAGTGTCAGGTAGACCGGCAGGCGTGTGTAACCAGTGGTTTGTGACATAGATGTTCTCCGTACTACCGTGATGACGGGCGAGTTAAAGCGGTGTTGCTTCCGATATTTCTGTATTAACAGAAATATAAGAAACAAACCAGGGGAAGTCAAGTAAACAGGGGCTTACTATCGCATGGGGGATAGATGTGGGCCTGGACGTCAGCAGGGTAATGTGTTGATGGTAAAACAGGTATTTTTTCTTGATGCCGCTGTTGTGTATAAGTATTTTCTAATATACTCGGCACCATTCATTGTTAATGGCCAACAACCCAGAGGTATTCCATGGATAAGACCTGTCATTTGTCCTTTCAGCAGCGCAGTCTGGTTCAGCAAGGTTATCAACGTTATACCCCCGCAGAGCTCAAGCAGCTGGAATGGGGCCTGCGTTTTACCCCGGCCACCTGCTCACTGATCGCCGCCTATGGGCTGTACACCCAGCAACCCCTGATTTTATTTGCCGTGGCGCTACTGGGTATCCTGGCTTTTTTCTTTCCTGCCGGTCACCCCATGGATTTGATATACAACCACCTCATTCGCCCCGTGGTTGGCGCCGTCAAATTACCCGCCAACCCATTCCAACGCCGCTTGGCATGCTTGTCTGCGGGTTTGATGAATATCGCCGCCGGTGTTTTATTCATGGTCGGGATGCCGCTGGCGGCGATCGTGGTGGGGGTCAGTCTGTTGGTGTTACAGGCCATCGTCATCTTCACTCATTTTTGTACTTTGTCCTGGATGTATGAAGGCGTGATGCGCTTGTTTGGCAAGTGGCAGGTACCGGTCGCTCCGGATCATGCCAAACAATTGCTCAACCGTGGTGCGTTGTTGGTGGATGTACGTAGCCAAAATGAGTTTGCTCGGGAGACCCTGCCGGGCGCATTAAATTTGCCATTGGAAGAATTACCGCAGCATCTGGAGCAATTTAAACAAGGGGCCTGTTTATTATTTTGTAACAGCGGTACCCGAAGCCACATGGCCACGGAAAAACTCAAATCGCAAGGGCTGACGAATATTTATAATTTAGGCGATTTTAATCGCGCCAAGTTAATCAGCGCGGCGGCACGATAAGCTTATTTAGTTGTGAAGGTGTCGAGATGGGGCGCAAAGTTGCGCCCTTTTTTTTTGTCTACCAACTACGCCGCTTGCCTAAAACTGAAAATAGCTGATCAAGGGATCGTGATCCGAGCTGCGTAAAGGCGTGGTGGGGTCTTGTTCCAAAAAAGCAGGAAAACTTGCATTGATGTGTAATAGCCGTGCACCACGAAGACGCGTCTGCATTGCCGGGCTCAGCAACATATGATCCAGTAGTTGTGCATTGCCATGATGAATATAACTGAAACGCTCAGCCGGAATGATTGCCTCCGCCACATGAGTAAATTTTATCTCAGCAGGGCCACCCGTCAGGATGGCCAGAGGGTGATCGGCACCTTCGTCCGGTTCCGCAAAAGCATGATCATTAAAATCACCACTGAGTACTATCAATGCGTCAGGATCAGCTGCTAATAATTCATTGACGTAATCACGTACTGCGCGCGCCTGCGCTTTGCGCTGTACTTCGGTGGGACGTTGTGCCGGTTGGTGTATGCCAAACAACGGATCATCACCGCGCTTGCTTTTAAAGTGATTGCCAATGACCAGCAGTTCCTGGTTATGCAGACGAAAGCGCCCGACCAAGGGTTCACGCCCGGGACTTGCGCTGTGATCACCAAATGCCATCAAGGTTTGTGGTGTATGCAGTTGCCATGCTTTAAGCAAAGTAACTTTATTTGTGTCCCAGAGAAAACCCGTCTCGATACCACGCCGGTCACTGGATGCATAAGATACCGCTGAATAGCGGGCGCTGGTGTGATGATTAATACGATCGGCGAGTATCTGCAATACCTGTATGTTTTCCGCCTCCTGTACCACGATGATAGTGGGTAGCCGTAGTTCATTTTTTATTGCCAGTACTAATTTATTTAACTTTCGATTGAAGTCGTTATTGTTAATTTTAGATTGGCCATTTTTTGCTGCTCCTTTGTCTAGCGTTGCA
>JANNJI010000399.1:0-5673 GCA_031405795.1 Gammaproteobacteria bacterium | reverse complement strand
GAGTTCAACCGCGCCTTCCATCTTGGAACTGCCACCCGTCAGCACCACACCGGCGGCGATGACTTCTTCATAGCCGGAGCGTTGCAACTCCATGCGTACCATTTGAAATAGCTCTTCATAGCGCGGCTCAACCACTTCAGCCAGTGTTTGTCGCGCTAAACGCCGTGGCGGGCGATCACCGACACTGGGCACCTCAATGGTTTCATCGGCGTGCGCCAACTGCGACAGCGCGCAGGCGTACTTCATCTTGATTTCTTCGGCGTGATGCGTCGGCGTACGCAGGCTTACCGCAATGTCGTTAGTCACTTGATCGCCGGCAATGGGAATCACCGCAGTGTGCCGTATCGCACCTTCGGTAAAGACCGCAATGTCAGTTGTGCCGCCGCCGATATCCACCAGGCAAACACCCAGTTCCTTTTCATCTTCCGTCAACACCGATTGACTCGATGCCAATTGTTCTAAAATAATGTCATCCACTTCCAGGCCGCAACGCCGCACACATTTAATGATGTTCTGTGCCGCACTGACTGCACCCGTCACCATGTGAACTTTCGCTTCAAGCCGCACCCCTGACATGCCAATGGGTTCGCGTACACCTTCCTGATTATCAATAATAAATTCTTGCGGCAGAATATGCAGAATGCGTTGATCCGCCGGGATTGCGACAGCCCGCGCCGCATCGATTACCCGCTCTACATCCGCTGATGTCACTTCTTTGTCACGAATCGCGACAATGCCGTGCGAATTCAAACTACGAATATGACTGCCGGCAATTCCGGCATAGACAGAATGAATCTGACAACCCGCCATCAATTCGGCTTCTTCGACGGCGCGTTGGATTGACTGCACAGTTGACTCAATGTTCACTACCACTCCTTTCTTTAATCCACGGGAAGGATGTGAACCCAGGCCAATGACTTCAATGCCATTATCGGGCGTTACTTCACCGACGATCGCCACCACCTTGGAGGTGCCGATATCCAATCCTACAATCAAATTTTTTTCCGTTTTTTTCGTGACCATTAATTACCCCAGCTCAGTCCACCGGCGGTTTACGCCAACCCACTGCCAGCCCATTGCTATAACGCAAATCAAGGCGGGCAATCTCGGTTGAGCGCGTTGCCAATACTTTGTTATATATCCGTGCAAGTCGCTGCATACGACTTTCAATCTGATCACGCCCCAGCATAATCTCAATACCGTTATTAAGCCGCAGGCTCACGGCGTGACGCGCATCCATTTTGATTTCACTAACATTTATGTTCATCGCTGCAAAAATATCTTTTGCCAATAAATAATACTGCGTTACTTTCTCCTGCATTCCCGCCGGGGCAGTGAACAGCGGCAAGTCACGCGGATAGGAGGACACCTCGGGTATAAAAATAGTACCCCGCATATTAACTAAGCCTCCTGCATTCCATTTTGCCAATGCCTGTTGTTCTTGAACCTGAATCGCCAAAGCATCCGGCCACACACGCCGGACACTGGCCTGTTCAACCCAGGCAATTTTTTCAACCACCGCCTTCATCTCATCCACATTAACCCTGAAATAACCACCATCAATATTGGCAACGACTGCATCACGCAACATTTTTTCATCCACATGAATAAATTTCCCCAAGGCATGAATCTTTTTAATTGGCAAGCTCTGCGGCTCATTAGCCAGCATCACTAGCCAGCCTAATCCGGCAAAAATAAACAATGCCATGGTGCTGCGCCGTACCCAGATCCAGTTAATCTGCGCACGCGGTCCCTGCTGTAACAAGATCGCCTGATGATTAGTGCGCGCCAACATCGTCCACCTCTTTTTTAACGCGCGCCGTCGTTGTTGCGACTAATGTCTGCGCCAGAATTTGATAAACCAATTCATCGAAGGTCATGCCACGCGCTTTTGCCGCCATTGGCACCAGACTATGATCTGTCATCCCTGGCACCGTATTAATTTCTATCAGGTACGGACGCCCCACCTGATCACATAAGATGTCGACGCGACCCCAGCCTTTGGCATTAACTGCTTTAAAGGCCGCCAGCGCAAGCCGTTGCAAGGTCGCTTCTTCTTCCGGCACCAGCCCGCAGGGGCAATGATATTTTGTGTCATTAGCAATATATTTTGCCGTGTAATCATAAAATGTTCGCGCTGTCTCCAAGCGAATGACCGGCAGCGGCTCATCACCAAGAATTGCAACCGTGTATTCTTTGCCTTGAATCCACTGTTCAATCAACACTTCACCATAATACTTTTCCGCCTCGGCATAGGCTTGTGATAACTGCGCAACCTTTTCCACCTTGGTCATACCGATACTTGAACCTTCCAGGGAAGGTTTAACCATTAACGGCAGGCCAAGTGTCGCAGCGACATATTCAAGATCTGAATTTTTGTCTAATACCATGTATTTTGGCGTCGGCAATCCCACGCCCTCAAACAATTGTTTGCTGCGCAATTTATCCATCGCCAGGGCAGACGCCAGCACGCCGCTGCCGGTGTACGGTATTTCCATCACTTCCAGCACACCTTGAATGACACCGTCTTCACCACCCTTGCCATGCAACACAATAAATACACGATCAAAAGCGCCATGCTGTAACGTTGCCAATAGCGTGTCACGCTGGACATCAATGCCGTGTGCGTTAACATCACGCAACTGTAAAGCGGCTAATACCGCCTTACCACTTTTTAACGACACCTCGCGTTCCGAAGACCACCCTCCCATGAGTACCGCCACCTTGCCAAAAGCGCTGGGATCGATCTTCATCAAGCTGGCCTGTGATTTTGTCACGGTCATAATCTATTTTTTCTCTTCACCGATAATGTGAACTTCCTGGACTAAACTAACACCCGTTTCCTGCAACACTTTTTCGCGCACGTGGCAAATCAATGCTTCAATATTTGTCGCCGTTGCAGCGCCCGTGTTTACAATAAAATTGGCATGTTTCTCTGACACACACGCGCCACCGATGCAGACGCCTTTTAACCCGGACTGTTCAATTAAACGCGCCGCATAATTACCGGGTGGATTACGAAACACAGAGCCTGCATTGGCCTGTTGAGTCGGCTGGCTGGCGCCGCGCTTTGCCAACAATGTTTTCATGGTGGCCTGACTTTGTTTACCATCGCCTGGTTGCAGACGTAACATCGCTGAGACGAACCACTCACCTTGTGGGCCAGTAACATGCCGATAGTCAATTTTATAATCCGCGACCTTACGCTGGTGTAATTGTCCGCTACGGTCGATGGTTTGAACCGCCGCAATGATTGACCATGTTTCACCGCCAAAGGCGCCGGCATTCATCGCTAATGCACCACCGATTGTTCCAGGTATACCACACAAAAACTCGGCGCCGACCAGATCATGCTTGGCGCAATACTTGGCGGCCTTGGGACATGCCACGCCGGCCTCAACATAGACCTGATGATTTTCTTTCACCGCCATATTACCCAACACGCCACTGGTGCAAATTACCGTACCATTAAGCCCTCCATCGCGGACCAATAAGTTACTGCCCAGACCAATCCAGACAATGGGCTCTTCAGTGCACAGCTGATTAAGAAAGTTAGACAAATCAGGAATGTCGGCAGGTTGATAAAAACGTGCGACAGGCCCACCAACACGCCACGAGGTATGACTCGACAGTGATTCATCCTGTCGCATCACACCGCGTAATTTTGTTGTCTGCTTCATACGTACCTGATTCATGCGTGTCAATTTCGAGTCATTTTGTGGTTACCGCAATTCTGCCATGCGCTGCTTTAATTTCGCCGCCATTGCGCCAATATTGCCAGCACCCAACGTCACTAGGATGTCACCCTCGTGCAACATATGCAGCAAGGCCTGCGGCAATTGCTCAACCTGCTCAACAAATACCGGATCTACCTGACCACGGTGACGAATTGCCCGCGCCAATGTTCTACCATCGGCACCGCTGATTGGTGCTTCACCGGCCGGATATACATCCAACAACAGCAGCTCATCCACACCTGAGAGGGCTATGGCAAAGTCTTCAAACAAATCACGTGTACGTGTGTAGCGGTGAGGCTGAAATGCCAGGACCAGTCGTTTATCAGGCCAACCATCACGAATAGCTCGAATCACTGCGTTCACTTCGGTCGGGTGATGGCCATAATCATCGATGTGCATAACGCGGCCTTGGGCCACCACCAAATCCTCATAATGATGGAAGCGTCGACCAATTCCGGCAAACTCGGCCAACGCAGTAACCATGGCCTGTTCTGCAATTCCCAGTTGATAGGCAACCGCAATCGCCGCTGTTGCGTTGAGCACGTTATGTTTTCCCGGCAGGTTTAAGGTGACTGACAAGGTCTTGCCGGTATCACGCAAGGCGACGTTAAACCGGGTTTTGAATCCTGATTGTTTGATATCAAACGCATGAATGTCAGCATCGGCCGTAAAACCATAAGTCATGATCGGTCGAGTTACCTCAGCCAAAATCGACTTGACGTTTGCATCATCAATGCACAAGACAGCTAAACCATAAAAAGGTAAATGGTGCAAAAACTCTATAAAGCTATGCCGTAATTTATCAAAACTTCCTTCATAGGTATCCATATGATCAGCATCGATGTTGGTAACAACCGCAATCATCGGTTGTAACAACAGGAAGGACGCATCACTCTCGTCCGCCTCCGCGACGAGGTAACGGCCTGCACCAAGGCGTGCATTGCTACCGGCGCTGTTCAGCAGGCCACCAATTACAAAGGTAGGATCAACGCCGCCTTGTGCAAGAATACTGGCAATCAAACTGGTGGTGGTGGTTTTACCGTGTGTACCGGCTATTGCAATTCCGTAACGAAACCGCATCAATTCAGCAAGCATCTCCGCGCGCGGCACAACCGGGATACGCAGATGATGCGCCTCAACCACTTCGGGGTTTGTCGATTTCACCGCACTGGAGACAACGACGACATCACTGCCAATGACATATTCCGCTGCATGACCGCTATTAATGGTTGCTCCCATGGCTTCGAGGCGTTGCGTGACTACATTGTGTTGCAAATCCGAGCCAGTAACGGTGTAGCCCAAATTCAACATCACTTCGGCGATACCACCCATGCCTGCGCCACCGATGCCGACAAAATGAATGCGCCGAATCCGGCCCATACCTGGTTCACTGACGCTGGGCGCCAGATCAGTGAGACGGCGTTTGTTGTTACCCACGCGCCACCTCCAAACAAACTTGCGCGACAGCTTGTGTTGCATCTGGTTTACCTAAGCGCCGCGCGGCATTTGCCATTTCCAATAAACGTGGACGGCCAGCCGCTAACAAATCACGTAACACCGCGCCAAGATGGGCCGTGGTCAAGTCCACTTGCTTGATCAAAATTGCCGCATTGGCATCCGCTAAATAATGTGCGTTGGCCGTTTGATGATCATCCACCGCATGTGGATAGGGCACCAGGATGGAGGCCAGCCCGACATTACTCAGTTCTGAAATTGTCATCGCCCCGGAACGGCAAATGACAAGATCCGCCCATGCGTAGGCCTCTGCCATATTTACAATGAAAGGCTCAACGCGTGCCTCTAAATTGCACTCTTCATAACGTCGCGCGGTGGTAATATTTTTTTGTTTACCCGCTTGATGCCAAATCGTTGGACGAAGTTCTTTGGTCAACGTTGAAATAGCGGCAGGTACCCGCTCATTCAACGACTGTGCACC
>JANNJI010000398.1:0-2632 GCA_031405795.1 Gammaproteobacteria bacterium | reverse complement strand
GTCGCCGCGGGCGCGCACGTCGGCCACCACGCGGGCGGCCGCCTCGCGGACCGGGGCCTCGTCCTCGTCGGAGCCGCGGGCGCAGAGGGCGGCCCACGCCTTCTTGAAGGAGGGATCGGTGGTGACGAGCGTCTGCACGGGCAACCCGTGTAACAAGCATAAGGCATTTTTCTTGTTATTTCTCTGTTCCCAATAGGCTGTTCGTTCTGAATTGTACGATGTTTGTTAGCCCGGCGGAAGCGTCTTTTCTTTAGGTCGAATATAGTGCAGAATCGCTGCATGGACATACACCAACCAAACCATTCGCTACCTGCCTTGTTACACGGTTTTTGCGACTGGTCGCATAACATAGCAAATTACCAACCGTCGTACATATAACTGTTAACATATGAAACCTTGGACTAAAAGATTACTCGTTATCGCCACGGCTGTTTCCTTGTCAGGAGGTACCGCCGTGTATATTGTGTCCCGAACGCCAACTCATAGCGTGGCACATAGGGCACAGCCGATTGAGCAATGGGTTGAAAATAATTTTCGGGCGATTGTACGTAATTGGGATCCAGATGTGGTATGGCCACTATTTTCCACTTCACTTAAGAGTGAAACTCCCCGCAGCAAATTAGTCGAAGCTTGGCACCAATATTCAAACACGCTAGGGTCTTTAAAGTATTCTGCACCGCCTGTTTGTGCACACGGAGTTATGTTTAATTGGCCATGGGTAAAAATAGGCGCAGACGTGTTGTATAAGTGCACAATCAACGCCTCTTTTGAAGGAGGGAATGTGATGATAATGATCGATTTAATGGAAAAAGACCAAACATGGGAAATCCAACAATTAGGAATTTACAAATCCACCTTTAAATTCCCATTACGTGAAAATGGCTAACAACAGGTGAACACTCACTCTAACAAATAGTGTAAAAATAGGCGTATTGTTTTCATCACTATTTTAATGTTGTTCCTATCAAACCCTGTCTACGCTGACCGCATCGAAGATGACCTTTATGCGGCAAAGCAGGCATTCAAAAAAACTTGACCACTGCGACGTTTATGGAACCAATATTGGGACGAACTGCTTCAGGCCCGCGCCAGAAGTACCGATGCCCACTTGGCCATACACGTTATTTCCCCACGAAAAAAATGCGCCACTTTTTTTACTGCAACCGTATGGCTGTTCCCCGCCGCAACGCGTACCCAGTCGGCATCCGTGCCAATTTGTACCGGAGTAACTCGGGTAGCGAGCGTGCCGTCGCCCAGTTGACCATCCTCATTATTACCCCAGGCCCACAGCGTACCGTTTGTTTTAATCGCAACGGTATGGTAACCGCCGCCTGCTACATGCAATCACCATGTGCCAATCTGGACGGGGATGTTGCGACTGATAAATGTTCCATGTCCCAGTTGTCCATAGGTATTTTGACCCCACGCCCACAACGTACCATTGTTCTTCACCGCAACGGTGTAGCCACTACCGCCAGGCAAGATCGGCAATGCGTGGTTGGTGGCATTATCAGCCCAACCGCACGCCGCGAGGGTAACTGCCAGCGAAAAAGTAAAGACAAGCGCACATAGGCGCAGCATAGGTGACATGACTTATCTCCATTAAGATCGACTTGACCCAAATAATACCCTGATTTGCCTACCCGTATACTGTGCCTGTTCTGCAAAACTAATATTATTCAGTATCGGTGACCTGGTTTCCTTACCTATCATAGGCAAAGACAGCGACGCTTGCTCCGAGCAATTCAATCACCAGCCTTCATACCGCTTTGCCATCACCGAGTCCCGATTGAAAAACACAAGCCTCCCTATAGCCGTTCGCGAGAACGAAAGGCGAAATGTTGGTGACACAAAATTTTTTTAATACGAATTCTATCGATAGCACGATTACCTTTCTGTATCTATTTTGTCAAATGAAAACCCATAGGTAACAATGTATATTTGTATTTTCGCATTGATGAATTGGCCTAATGTGTCGATAAGGGTATTTATCGGTATCGTTTCATAACCGGCATTATTGGTGTATAGATCAAGATCAAAATCGGTGTCAACCCATTTTTTACTGTCGTAATGAAGGTGAGCAATGTATTTCTTGGCAGGCGCTGAATCTGTATTGTTTTTCCGAAAAACCGTCTCATCTTTCATCAGATGCAACTCGAATCTTTTTCCTACCATATATTTATTAATCCACTCCACCTCTTCTGGCTTTAGCAACTTGCTCGCAACCGCGTAATGAAAGCCCAGCTCGCTCAATATCTCGGTTTTGATTTGATTGTACTTTTTCTCGTCTTGCAAAATAGCGACGATTTCTGCGTCTATTGCCTTGCGTATGTCAGCATCATTATGGCCAGCGGCGCAAAACCGCCGACTGGGTCGCGTCCAACGGTCGCGCGAAAACGTTGCGCAACGCGCAGATCACGGCCAAGGGGTTAGTGGTGCCCACCGTGGTGTGCGTGAAAGCCAAAGCGATGAAAGAAGCATGGTGTTTGGCCTCCAGTGCCGCCGAGGCGACAGCGGCTGAACTTATCCAGTACTACGGAAAACGCTGGAGCATCGAAACCTATTTCCGCGACATCAAAGATCCGCGCTTCGGCATGGGGATGACCGCCACGCGTACCCAAAGCACCGCACG
>JANNJI010000397.1:0-5459 GCA_031405795.1 Gammaproteobacteria bacterium | reverse complement strand
GCGATCGAGGCGGTGAAGGCATCGATTGCGTGAGCACCATGTTGAGTTCGTGATCGAACCTTGCGTTCGTTTCAAAGGGCGGGTAGGCGAACAGGCAACGATGTTTTTTCTCGACCCTTCCGGTAATGCATTAGAGTTCAAGGCGTTTAAGGATTTTAAGCAAATTTTTGCAAAATGAGGTGGTGTTTTATGACGTGGCGAAGATGGCCAGTGGTGTTGCATGCGGGTGTTTTGGTGTTGTTACTGGCGGGTTGTGCAGGCACGGTCAATGAGGAAAGTGCCGGCGAATTCCTGGATAACAGTATGATTACGGCGAAAGTGAAATCGAAATTAATTGATGACCCCGTTACCAGTGCATTCAGTATCAAGGTAGAAACGTTTAAAGGTATCGTGCAGTTAAGCGGCTTCATCAGCAGTGAGAAGGAAAAAACCCGGGCGGAGCAATTGGTGCGTGAGGTAGAGGGGATTAAAGATGTTAAAAATGACCTCATCATTAAAGGTAACTGATGAGTTATTCCCTGTTGCGTGATATCGTGATCGATGCAACCGGCGCGGGTAATACAATGTCGTTACCGTCTATCATTGAGCGACAAACTATGACCAGCCTTTGCCGTTGGGGTTTGTGGCGATCTGTCCGGCAGCAAGCTGACGAGACCGACCAGGAATAACAACATCATCGCTAATGCGATATATTGGTGGATGGTATGTTTCATTGTCGCAGTCTCCGTACAAGGGTGAATTATTCTATCCGGCTGGTGGCATAGTCTAGCGGTTGGTCATGACCGAGGTATGTCAGTCAAGGCCGCTATATTGTGTAGGCCGATACTGACAAATGCCGATCAGATACAGAGTTATATCAAGTCCATGGGTAAAGGATGCCAATGATCGGTGAAGAAAGCAGCATTGTACGGGAAGGTGAACGCATCGTTTACCAACGCCTGGGTAATCGGGTGTCGGCCTGCGGGTTAACCCTGTTGCACGGGCTTGCCAGCAATGCCACCCGTTGGCATGAACTCATGACGCATTCGGCTATGCGCGAATACTGTGAGTTAATTGCGATTGATCAACGCGGTCACGGCCGCTCCAACACTTTTCAGCCCTTCAGTCGTGCCGATTGGTGCGCGGATGTGCAGGCGATCCTCGAACAGGAAAAGTTACACAGTATTTTGATCGGCCATAGCCTGGGCGCACAAGTAGCATTGGATTATGCCTGTGACTATAGATCGGCGGTATTTGGCTTGGTGTTGATTGATCCGGTATTTCCGCAAGCCCTCAGCGGTACTTTACAAACAGTGGCGCGCTGGCGTGGGCTGCTAAAATATCTGATCCATGTCCTGCGTTTTTTTACCCGCTTGGGTCTGCACAAGCGTCATTACGAGTATCGCGATTTACATCAATTGGATGTCGAGACCCGTGCGTATCTGGCTGCTCATCCACATGAACAGATTGCATCAGTATACATGGATCCCTTCGCGGATTTGAAATACATGCCACTGGTGAATTATTGTCAGGATTTGTATGAAGTGACACGACCTCTGCCGGACTTGGCCAAGGTGGAGGTGCCGGTATTGGTATTATTATCAAAAGGCGCGAGCACCAGTGATGTGGCGCATAACCAGGAGATACTCACGGCAATAACGCGCTGCGAGATAACCGTCATTGATGCTGATCACTGGTTACTCACGGAAAAACCCATTGAGGCGCGGCAGGTGATTGATGCCTGGTGTCTGCGGTTGCTTGGGTTGCCGCCTCCGCAGTAGATAAAGTTACTCTACCCATATAAAGAATATGGTTGGGGTTACCGATACTGTTGGAATAGAAAACTTTATTTTTTGTAGCGGCATGCCGCTATAGATAAGTATCAATGACGGAATGCAGGGCATGGCAGCATCGATAAAACGCGGGTTGATCATGATGGGCGGCGGCGCTCGCGCTGCTTATCAAATCGGCGTGCTCAAGGCCTTTGCGGAATTTGTTCCCAAAGGGGCGCCATCGCCGTTTCATGTGGTATGCGGGACCTCGGCCGGAGCGATTAACGCCGCCTCACTGGCCAACATGTCGGATAACTACAGTCACGCTATCGCGCAGATGTTACGGGTATGGGGCAGTTTCCATGTGTCGCAAGTCTTTTATTCTGACCCCGGCCATATCACCAGGATCGCCCTGAAGTGGCTGGCATCAATGATGATCGGCGGGATGGGGAAGAACAATCCTGTGGCGCTCCTGGATCGGCAACCTTTGCGTGAATTATTGCTCGACCGCCTGGATTTTTCCCGGATCCCGGAGATGATCGCCAAACAATACTTGCACGCCGTCTGTATTACAGCGTCCGGATATACCTCCGGACAGTCGGTGACTTTTTTCCAGGCAGATGACAGTGTACCGACCTGGACACGGGTGCGCCGCTTGGGCGCCAAAGCTGATATTGGTGTTGAGCACTTGATGGCTTCGTCGGCGATTCCCTTTTTGTTTCAAGCCACCAAGGTGAATCGAGAATATTTCGGTGATGGCTCAATGCGACAAATGGCGCCATTGAGTGCGGCGTTACATCTGGGTGCCGAGCGCATTCTCGTTATAGGCAATGATCATCAGGATGGCGGTCAGAACCGTATGCGTTCGGAGGTGTACCCGAGTTTTGCACAAATTGCCGGCCACATTCTCGACAGTATTTTTCTCGATAGTCTGGAAGCGGATTTGGAACGTCTTGAGCGTATTAATAGAACCGTTGATTTGCTGGCAAACCATAATATCCAGCGTGGTGATATTCCACTGCGCAAGGTCCAGGCATTTGTCATTTCACCCAGTCGCGACATTGGGGTGTTGGCCAAGGACTATGTCAAATACCTGCCAAGGACAATACGTTTTCTGCTCAAAGGCATTGGTGCCATGCGCAAGGAAGGTTCTGCCCTGGCGAGTTACCTGTTATTTGAAAAAGAATATTGCCGGGAATTGATCCGCTTGGGTTACGATGACACCATGGCTCGTCGTGAGCTGGTTGAGGCATTTTTGCACGAGCCTTTGGCTTGAATTATCTGTGGGTATGTATCCGGATAACCTCTGTTTGTTTATACGGGTATAACAACACAACTCGGATCACAACATTGCCAGGAGATGGCATAATCTGTTTGGTTTGTCTTGGCGCATCGGTTTAGCATGTGTCAGAATCGCGTTATTAATAATAAGAGGGAGAGGGCTTTGCGTATAGCGTTAGTGGATGATGATGTCCATCTTGCTCAGGTGATGAAACTGTGGCTCACGGCACAGGGCTATGATGTTATCCATTTCACCTCTGGCCTTGAGTTTACCGCGGCTTTGCGCAAGGACAGCTTTGATCTGTATATCCTCGACTGGGTAATGCCGGATATGGACGGCGAAGAAATCCTCAAGTGGTTGATCGAACAGAACGATCACACCACCCCCGTTATTTTTGTCACCCTGCGCGACAGCGAAGAAGACATTGCCCGCATCCTGAATCTGGGTGCGGATGATTACATCACCAAACCCATACGTGAAAAAGTATTGTTAGCACGTATTGCGGCGGTAACGCGCCGCAGCCAAAGCTCCGCAACACGTGAGATTTTCGATTATCCGCCATTTCGGTTTAACACCGCGTCGCACTTGATCTACAAAGATAACGAGCCGGTGAAGTTTACTCAAAAAGAATATGAACTGGCCTTTTTTTTATTTAAAAATGTCGGTCGCTTACTTTCCCGTGGGCATATTCTTTCAGCGGTGTGGGGCCAGGGCACCGATTTCACCACCCGCACGGTGGATACACACATTAGCCGGGTACGCAGAAAACTGGATTTATCAGCAGGCAGCGGCTGGCGGCTCAATGCGATTTATCATCAGGGTTATCGACTTGAACTTGTCGAACATGATGATGGCGCGACTGGCACTTAAAATAAGCACCGCCTGGCCCGATTTCATCTTTCACTTCTCCAAACTATCACTAAACAGTTTGTCCGGCTTGGTGTATAGTTTTAGCACGTTCCGTTCCACACCATCAGGAGGACATCATGATCGGCAAAAAAAATGTTGCATTCGGGTTTTTATATTTGGTATTGACCGCCGTGCTTGGACCCTACATGGTAGGCAAGGTATTGCCGGATGTGGATAAGGCAAGAGAGGAGAAGCAAGCACCATTAGACCGGTTACAACAGCTGAAAGAAAATAATTTTGAAGAGAATTTACAGAAGTTACCCACGGATGCCGTTGGCCAGGCAAACACGGACGGTGTGCTGGCGTTGAACAAGGCATTCAATGCACAAATGGAGATTACCCTGCCTCGTTCGGTGCATGCCCATGGCAATCTTGAATCAATATTGAATATCCTGGCGGGATTGGCGCTTTGCTTCATTGCTGTTAGCCGCCTCTTCAAGCAAGTAATCAGCTGGTTATTTATTTTAGGCGCGGTGTTGCATTCTGGTATGTTATATATGTTAATGCTGGGTCAAGGCTGGGCAGGAAATTTGTTGTTAATAGGACCGTGGACCGTGTTAGCCGCGTTATTTTTATTAGGCGTGGCGACCATCATGGGCTTTAAGGGTGAGGTTGTTAAGGATTAAGGGATTTAGTTTTTTATGCGATCGTTATATCCGGCCATAACACCGTACCATCATTTCAAGCTGGCGGTTACTCCGCCACATGAGCTGTATGTGGAGGAGTGTGGCACACCTGACGGCATTCCGGTACTGTTTCTACACGGTGGTCCTGGTGCAGGTTGTGAAGAATATCATCGGCGATTTTTCAACCCGGAGGTGTACCGGATTGTATTATTCGATCAACGTGGCGCCGGTAAATCCACACCACATGCGGAGTTGCAACACAATACTACCTGGGATCTGGTGGCGGATATCGAAGCGATTCGCCAACATTTAAAGATTGATCGTTGGTTGGTGTTTGGGGGTTCATGGGGCGCAACGTTGGCGCTGGCTTATGCGCAGACGCACTCCCAACGGGTACAGGGTTTAATTTTGCGCGGAATATTTTTGTGCCGACCGCGTGAAATCGAATGGTTTTATCAGGAAGGCGCGAGCCGGATATTTCCCGATTATTGGGAACAGTTTATCAATGTGATTCCCGCAACAGAACGGCAAAACATGGTGGCGGCGTATTATCGGCGTTTAACCAGTAGTGATGAGCTAATCAGAATGCAGGCCGCCAAGGCATGGTCGGTGTGGGAAGGGCGTACGGCAACCCTGCGCGGCAATAAACATGTGGTGGATCACTTTGCCCATCCCCATACCGCATTAAGCCTGGCGCGGATAGAATGTCACTATTTCATGCATGATTCCTTCATGCAGGAAAATCAATTATTGCGTGATGCACACAAGCTCCACGAGATACCTGGTGTCATTGTGCTAGGCCGTTACGATGTGGTGTGTCCTCTTGAAAGCGCGTGGGCCTTGTCTAAGGCCTGGCCGCAGGCGGATCTGCTACTTGTCGCGTATGCGGGT
>JANNJI010000396.1:0-2152 GCA_031405795.1 Gammaproteobacteria bacterium | reverse complement strand
AACAGCAAAAACGCCGGGGCCACCACGGGCAGGAGGATAAAGAAGTTTGTCACCCATACCAGCGCCAGCGCAGCGAGCGCAACAACCAGGGTTATACCCGCGCCGTGATACCGCCGCCACAGCAAAGCAAATAGTGGCAGCAATGCCGCCGCAAGCAAGATCGACAGCAACACATGTATCGCCATACCGAGCGGCACGGCCACCGACGATGTTTCCAGCGTCGGCACCAACGCCGCCGTGACGCCGCGTGCAACCTGCCAACCGTCGGTGCCTTGCCACATACTATAAACAGCCAACCAAATGATCTCCGCCATGCCACCTGCGATACCAGCAAGCAACGTTAAACGCCAACGATTATAAATAGGTAGTGCCATATCATCTCCTTTTACGCAATATGCGCATGTTTATTTCAGTAGAAAAAATCTGTGCTCGCCTAATATAGTTCACACGCTGATACGCCGCAGTCGCAAAGCATTGCTGATCACCGACACCGAACTGAAACTCATGGCTGCCGCCGCGATCATCGGCGAGAGTAACAGACCGAAGAAGGGATACAACACCCCGGCAGCCACGGGCACACCCAAGACGTTATAAATAAAAGCAAAGAACAGATTTTGACGGATATTGCGCATGGTCGCGCGTGAGAGTTTTCGCGCACGCACAATACCGCGCAAATCGCCCTTAACTAATGTCACCCCGGCGCTCTCCATCGCCACATCCGTTCCCGTGCCCATCGCAATGCCCACCTGCGCTTGGGCTAACGCGGGGGCATCGTTAATGCCATCACCCGCCATCGCAACGATATGTCCTTTGGCCTGGAGCTGTTTAACCACACTGGCCTTTTGATCGGGCAGCACTTCCGCCTGCACCTGGTCAATGCCCAGTTTCGCGGCGACTGCTTCAGCGGTTTTGCGACTGTCACCCGTGAGCATCACAATTTGGATACCCTCTTCATGGAGCAGCCGGATCGCCTCTGGCGTGGTTGATTTGATGGGATCGGCCACACCGATGAGACCGGCTGCACGGCCATCAACACTGAGAAGCATCACGGTCTGGCCCTCTGCGCGTAGCACATCAGCTTGCGCAGGTAAGTTGCCCGCATCGATACCAAGATCCTGCATTAATGTAATGTTGCCCAGGGCAACCTTGCGTCCGCTCACCACACCCGTGACGCCTTTGCCGGTAACCGACTGGAAATCTTCTGCAACAGACAATGCCACACCCCGTTTTTCTGCACCACGCACAATGGCGGCAGCCAGAGGATGTTCGCTGGCGCGTTCGATACTGGCGGCGAGACGAACTATTTCCGCTTCATCAAAACCTGTCAGCGGCACAACGCTCACCAATTCCGGGTGACCTTCGGTAAGCGTGCCTGTCTTGTCCACCACCAAGGTATCCACCTTGCGCATCACTTCCAGCGCCTCGGCGTTTTTGAATAACACACCCATCAGTGCGCCACGCCCCGTGCCCATCATGATGGAGACCGGCGTCGCAAGCCCCAGCGCACAGGGGCAGGCAATGATGAGCACGGCAACCGCGTTGATCATCGCGTGGGCCAAACGCGGTTCCGGACCAACAACAGCCCACACTCCAAAGGTCACGACCGCAATGAGCACCACCGCCGGGACGAAATAACCGGAGACCACATCCGCTAACTTTTGGATTGGGGCACGGGAGCGTTGCGCCTCCGCGACCATGTGGACGATCTGCGCCAACAGGGTTTCGCTGCCAACCCTCTCCGCCACCATCAAGAGGCTACCCGTACCATTCACCGTGGCGCCGATGACCTTCGCATCCGCACGTTTTTCTACCGGCACCGGTTCGCCGGTAACCATGGATTCATCGACATGACTCGCGCCGTCAACCACGGTGCCATCCACCGGAATTTTTTCACCGGGACGAATGCGCAAACGGTCACCCGGCTGGACATGTTCCAGCGGGATGTCCTCTTCAGTGCCGTCAGCACGAACAATGCGCGCTGTTTTCGGCGCCAGCCCTAATAACAATTTGATCGCGGCATTGGTCTGGCTGCGGGCCCGCAATTCCAATACTTGACCGAGCAACACCAGCGCCGTGATGACCGCCGCCGCTTCGAAATAAACCGGCACTACACCCATTTCATTAAATATCGTGCGTGGAAAGATATCCGCTA
>JANNJI010000395.1:0-1941 GCA_031405795.1 Gammaproteobacteria bacterium | reverse complement strand
ACTGTTCCTAAATGGTGTTCGCTAACCGAAGCGGCGGGTTGCGATATTGGTAAGTTTTGATGCAGCGGAAATACAATCATGCCTCAAAACAATTCGCAGGATAGCTGCCTCAACGAATCACTTCCCCCTTTGAAAAAGGGGAGAAACAACACACCGACCGCATGCAGCGTTATTAAACATGGTGGACATGTATTCGGAACAGTTATTTTGCAAGTTTAGTTTCAACTTTGTTTCCTACCCTGGTTTGCATGCCTCAGGGCAGGAAACATTTTTTTATGCAGCCGAATGGCCCTTCAACTCGATCTTTACATTCTGGTCGGCAGAGAGGCCGGCGTAGTACTTCTGCAAAACCTTGGCGACTTCCGGACGGCTGAACTCGACCGGGAGATCTTTGCCTTCTGACAGCATGGCGCGAACCTTAGTGCCGGACAGCAGGATGCGATCATCCTTGCTGTGCGGGCAGGTGCGCTGTGAGGCCATGCCGCCACACTTGTTGCACCAGAAGGTCCAATCGATATTAAGATTCTTGGTCTCCAGCGCATCTTTTGGGATTTCATTGAATATCTTATGCGCATCGAAGGGGCCGTAGTAGTCGCCGACACCGGCGTGATCACGACCAACGATCAGGTGCGAGCAGCCATAGTTCTGGCGGAACAGGGCATGCAGCAGTGCTTCGCGTGGCCCGGCATAACGCATGTCCAACGGGTAACCGGCCTGGATCGCGGTGTTGGGGGCAAAGTAATTTTTGATGAGCACGCTGATCGATTCGGAGCGCACTTCAGCCGGGATATCGCCGGGCTTGAGTTTACCAAGCAGCGAATGAACCAGCACGCCGTCCATGGTCTCGATAGCAATTTTCGCGAGGTACTCATGCGAGCGGTGCATCGGGTTGCGGGTCTGGAAGGCGGCAATGGTTTTCCAACCACGTTTTTCGAATTCGGCGCGAGTTTGTGCTGGCGTCATGAACTGATCGCCGTACTCGGCAGGGAATTCCGCCATGGTCAGCACCTTGATGGTACCTGCCAGGTTGATCTCACCTTGTTCCATCACCATCTTCACACCGGGGTGTTCAACGTCGGTGGTCTTGTAGACCTGCATACATTCATGGGCTTTATCGATGGCGTATTTTTCAGAAACTTTCAGGGTAGCGAGGATGGTGTTGCGTTCGGGGTCAAACAGCGCGACTTCCTGGCCAACTTTGACTTTGTCGGCGATACCTTTATCGGCGGACAGGGTAATCGGAATGGGCCAGAACAAACCGCTGGCCATTTTCATCCCGTCACAGACGCCTTGCCAATCTGTTTTTGTCATGAAGCCATCCAGCGGGGTAAAACCGCCGATGCCGAACATGATGATGTCACCGGCTTCACGCGAGCTGACATTGATTTTGGTTAATGTGGCGGCTTTGGCTTGTTCAGCTTTTAAAGCAGCGCCTTCCAGTAGTAACGGTTTCAGAGAACCGCCACCGTGCGGGTTAACTAGCTTGCTCATTTGGCACCTTTTTATTGTCAATCAATAAGTTATGTGAATTCTTAACGTGATCGCTTGCCCAACGCGGGAGACATGCATCAGGGATTGATAACTTAGCGATTTTCACGCGCAAAATAAAGTTAAATTGTCTTTATAAAACAACAGTTTTATCGAGCGATACATAAGGGGAACTTATTGATTAATTGAGTTAGTGAAGGCACTAATTGAGTTTGTGCTGATAAGCTAGATTTGCCCTATTTAAGCGTTGCAGTCGAGCTCTTGATCTTGCCTTTCGACCTGTCTTCATATCCTTCGTTGTCGATACGCAAGTACCCCGGCACTGGCAATGCTGGCGAAGACAGCCCCGGCGATAAATGTGGCGGCGGGACCAAGCAGTTGCCACAAAATTCCGGCGATGACGCTGGCGAGTAACAAGGCCACGCCGCTGACCAGATTAAAAATACCAAATGC